>NZ_JCACHU010000160.1:0-18394 GCF_059504005.1 Belnapia sp.
GGTGGGCCAAAATTCATCAGCACTGCTGGGCCAGAATTCATGGACACAGCCACGCCCAATGCTCGATGTACGCGGGCAGCAGGGCGGGCAAGGTGAAGGCGCCGGTCTGGGTCAGGACCTGCGCCGCGACGATGGCGACGACGAAGGGGGGGCCTTCATAGGCTTGCCTCCGTCCTCACGTCCGTTGCCGCCACGTGCCTGTCGCCGTTCTCGGCCCTCAAGCCTGCCCAAAGGCGCCACGCAGCCACGCGCAGGCCTCATGCAATGCCACGTCCGCCCCGCTGACCACGCCGGTGAACAGTAGGAAAGCATGGATCATACCGACTTGCCAGGAGAGGACTGTTGGCACCCCCAGCATCAAGCAGGCGCTCGGCGTAGCGCTCGCCTTCGTCGCGCAGCGGATCGCACTCGGCCGTCAGCTTCATCGCCGGAGGGAGGCCGCGCAGGTTGGGCGCGCGCAGCGGCGACGCGCGCGGATCCGCCGCGTCCAGGGGGTTGCTTAGATATTTTTCCCAAAACCAGGGCAGGTCCGCTGCTACCAGACCATACCCCTCAGCGTACTCGGTCATAGAAGCCGTGGCGGGCGTGCTGAGGTCCGTCGCCGGATAAAGAAGGAGTTGGCCCGCGAGTCGCGGGGCACCCTCGTCCCGCAAGCGCAGCGCGGTGGCAGCCGCGAGCAAGCCCCCAGCGCTGTCGCCTCCGACCGCCACGCGCTTCGGGTCGGCCCCCAGTTCGCGTGCGTGCGCGGCAGCCCAGCGGACCGCAGCGTGGCAGTCATCATGCGCGGCGGGGAAGCGGTGCTCCGGCGCAAGGCGGTAATCCACTGAGACAACCAGGCAGCCTGCCCCCGCGCAGAGGTTGCGGCAGATCGCGTCATGGGTATTGAGGTCGCAGACCACGAAGCCACCGCCGTGGAAGAACACCAGCAGCGGGAACGGGCCGGTGCCGTAGGGTGTGTAAACACGAAGGCGGAGCCGCCCATCCGGGCCGGGGACGCAGCGGTCGACGACACTCGCTACCTCCGCAGCCAGTAACCCCCGGCAAGGGGTGCGCTTGGAACATCGCCCGCGCCTCCTCGATGGCGAGACTGCGGATCGGCGGCTGCGATGCTGCAGCGTCGAGGGGCAATTGCACCTGTGGGTCAACGGCCATGCTGCTCTCCTCACTGCGGGCAGTGCCCATGCGCTTGCAGATGCATAGGCTTATCGGTCAAGGCTATCTTGATACAATTTCGCGCACCAACTTGCGGCGGAGTGCAGGTATGAAGTCGGCTGGGCCGGAGACTTCGACGACAAAAGCGTCTTGGCCACCCATCACGGCATCGGTGTAGAAATCTGCCGTTCCTGTCCTTCCCCAGTTTGCAGGAGGGTAGGTGATCTTCTTTGACGGCAATGCCAGACCGTTGATGGTAATGCCTTCGTTCACGGCGCCTTCGCGTGCATGTTGAAGGGAGCGTTCGGCGTCTATCCTGTCTCGACCTTCGTCAGGTCCGTCACCAGAAATGTCGATCACACGGCGGTTGCTGTCCCAAGGCGCACGCGCCAGAAGCAAGCGGGCGAACTCGATACAACCGGATATAGAGGTCGAACCGCCCCAGGGGCGTGATCGCCGCGCAACTGCGGCGGACCAAGCTGCTACGTCGCTGGGAGACGCAAGTCGCATCCACGGGACGACGACTTGTTGTTCGCCATAGCCCGACCACTCCACGTAAGCCACTCCGATCGAACCAAAAACTCCACTGCGGATCGCTGTCAGTACCGTCGTGTCGGATAGGGCGGCGCAGTAGCCGTCCCGTTGCATGCGGTCCTCATCGTCGTCGATCGAACTCGATCCATCGACAGCCAGCACGAGAAGCAAATCAACCGGCGCATTGCGAGACACGGCTGTCTCCCCTGGCGCCTGCCATTAGGCAAGCGCAATGCATTCAATCTCGATATCGAACTCCATCGGCCACGATCCAACAGTGACGAACGTGCGCGCGGGCGGCATGTCGGAAAAATATCGTGCGTAGATGGTGTTAACCTTGTGAAAGTAGGCAGCGTTGGTGATGTATATGGTGGCTTTCACCACTTTGCTTAGCGACGAACCGGCGGCTTCGAGGGCGTGTTTGACGGCAGCCAGTGAAGCCTCGGTCTGTGCTTCGATGCCACCTCCGATAAGTTTCCCGTCTGACAAGTTCATGCCGGGCAGCCCGGACACAAAGAGAAATCCGTTCGCTCGCACGACTGGGGAGAGCGGCACACCTGCATTGCGAATCAAATCGGAAATAACTGGAACGTCGATGATCTCCTTCTCCATGACCACATCTCCATTTAGCGGGCCGGAACTATCAAGTGCTCATAGGACAAGCCAACTCGAGGACCCTGGCTGGCTATTGCCCGTTGGGTTGTCCTATCGGACGACATCGCGTGCTTATTGGACATGGCGGCCTGGTGCACCGACTGAACGGGATAGCATTACTCAATCGGCGAACTGGAATTCCGCTGCTCCAACGACGCCTGCATTCTGCATCGTCGTCCTCAAGTCGTCCGCTCGACTGAACTCCTCGGCCCTCCGCCGATCCGCCATGTCGAACAGGATCAGGATGTCATTGGGGTCCTCTGAGCGTCGGCAGACGCGGGGGTTGGTCAGGCCAGCAGCCATCTGCGCCGGAATGTGGGTGTTGAATACGGGCCGCCATGCACCGTGATCTCTAACCGCATGGCGGGTGTTCATGACACCCATGGTTCTCCTCCTGCATGCCGCTTGGAGACGCGCCAACCTTTGGTGCGCTCGACTTAGACCAAGCCAGCTTCGTCCCAGTCGCCAGGGCCAGAAAAGAAGGTCATCTTGGACAGGATGTACGCACTCCGAGACAGAGCAAAAGCGTCTCCCTTCCGAACCAACGGCACACTTGCTGTGCACGCACGGCCACACCGCGGTTTATCAGCGAACCTCTGTAGCTTGGCCTTGCCAGTCGTGCGTAGTGCTGGCGCATGCGTCCCTTAGAACATCGCTGCCTCCGCGATGCATGACGGCTAGCTGCGTGGAGTTGCGTTACGTGCAGACGTTCTTGACGGGTCTTCTGTTTCCTAACGCCGCCCCTCGGCGTCAGAACTTTAGTGTCCTGCGCGTCGAAAAAGCACGCGCGAATTGGATCCGAAACAGCACACGCGAGCGTTGTGGAAGCCACGTGTTCACGGCTTCCGTCTGACACGGCGCTGTGTGCCTATGGGCAGCCGCTCGACCTCCTCTGCGACGCTCATGATCGTTGACCCGCGCGGTAGGCGGAGTGCAGCATTTCTGGCTTCTCGTTGGCCGCTCGGTGCAAGCCGAAAGGCTAGGAGCGATGCGCTTTGCTCAAGGGCAGGAGCGGTGCTGCTTGAATGCAAATCGGAGATCAGTGCAGGAGAACGGCCGTGTGGAACGTGTCTCTGGCAGCCTCAGCCATCCTCCTCTATCTCGCTACCTCCACCGCCGCGCAGGAGCCGTCCCGGCCCGCGCCCGCCAACCCAGCCCTAATTGAGCGCGGGCGCTACCTCGTCGAGGTGGCCGTCTTTTGTGGCGCCTGCCACGCCACCCGTGGCCCAGACGGAGCCATCCTGCCGGGCATGGGCCTTGCCGGAGGGCGGGTCATGGCCGACCGCGGCTTCCGCGCCGTGGTGCCCAACATCACTCCCGACCCGGAGACCGGCATCGGCCGGTGGACCGAGGCTGAGGTTGCTAGGGCTATCCGCGAGGGTCGGCGGCCCGATGGCTCGCTCATCGGCCCGCCAATGCCGATCCATCTCTACCGTCACATCTCCGATCGTGACGTTGCCGCCATAGTGGCCTACCTCCGCACCGTGCCGCCTGTGCGCCACGCCGTCGCCGAGCCCTCCACCTACCCGTTCCCGCTCGCGCCGCACGAGCCACCGGTCAGCAGTGTGCCCGACCCACCGGCTGACGACCCTGTAGCCCGCGGTGCCTACCTCGCCGGACCACTGGCGCATTGCACAGATTGCCACACGCCGCCGCTGCCGAATGAACAGCGCGATTGGTCGCGGACTGGGGCAGGCGGCGTGCCGTTCGAGGGACCCTGGGGCGTGGTGGTGTCGCGCAACATCACCCCTGACAAGGACTACGGCATCGGCGGCTGGACCGACGATCAGATCGTTCGGGCGTTGCTACAAGGCGTTTCAGCGGACGGACGGCGGCTCACGCCACCCATGTCCGGCCGCACCTCCGTCTGGGCTCAGTTAACGCAGCGGGACCTGCGCGACCTCCTGGCCTACCTTCGGTCCCTGCCGCCACAAGGGCCGTAACTTCCCTCGTTCCCTGCGACGGTTGTGGCGCGGTCTGTGGTGCGATCAAGCGCAAGGGGCTGCCGAAGCGCTACCGGAACTGCCCATTGCGGAAGGACCCTTGCCTAGAACGAGAAGGTTTCACCGCCAACAAGCCGCCTCCGTCGAGGTGGACCACAGGAGGTGAGGAAGCAAATCATGGTCGCACGAAACCCGTCCGCCGAACTCATGCACCTCCTTAACGGTTACCGGGTGACCCAGGCCATCCATGTCGCCGCCACGCTCGGGATTGCCGATCTGCTCCAAACTGGGCCGCACTCGGCCGATGATCTGGCAGCCGCAACGGGCTCGCACCCCGGCGCCCTCTATCGCGTACTTCGGGCGCTCGCCGCCGTCGGGGTGTTCCGCGAGGAAGCAGATCGGCGCTTTTCCCTCGCGCCGATGGGCCGGTGCCTCTGCTCGGACGCTGAACGGCCAGTCGGCCCCTACGCTGCCTTCGTCGGGCGTCCTCATCACTGGCAGGCGTGGGGCGACCTCTTGCACAGCACGTTAACCGGCGAGAATGCCTTCCGCCATGTCCACGGCGTCGGCGTCTGGGACTACCTCGCCGACAACCCTGATGAGGAGATGATCTTCGACCGTGCCATGACTGGCAACTCGCGCGGCGTCGCCGAAAGGATCATGGCCGTCTATGACTTCTCGCCGTTCCGGCGCGTGGTGGACGTAGCGGGTGGGCAAGGCGCGATGCTCGCTGCGGTCCTGGCAGCACACCGGACTATGTATGGCGTCCTGTTCGACCGTCCCGAGGTCATCGCCAGAGCGCAGCCGTTACTAGACGCAGCAGGCGTCGCTGACCGCTGCGAGGTCGTCGGCGGCAGTTTCTTCGAAGCCGTTCCCGAAGGCGGCGATGCCTACCTGCTCAAGTACATTCTGCACGACTGGGATAACCACGGCTCCGTCTCGATCCTCAGGGCGTGCCGACGGGCCTGCGCGCCGAACGCCAAGCTGCTGGTGATGGAGCGGATTATAGCGCCACCCAACGAGGGACTGGAGACGAAAATTTCCGATCTCAATATGCTCGTCTCCCCCAATGGCCAAGAGCGAACACGCGAGGAGTTTGCCGAACTACTTGCCGCGGCAGGGTTCCGAATGGAGCAGATCGTGGAGGTGGATGCCCGTCTCTCTTTGATTGAAAGCGTGCCAGTCTGAAGCCGTGGCGGGCGCGGAAGCCAGTCAGGCCATCTTCGGGACAATCTGCTTTGCGATGACCGGTCCCGAGGTGAGCGCGGCCCGGTAAGCCCTGACCAACGCTGGTCCGTCGGTGACCGTGACGTCGACCTGGGTGAAGGAAGCTTGCGACAGATCGAGGCCGACCTGAAACCTGTTGTTCACGACGGCCACCGACACGCCGACCAGCAGCGAGCAGCCGAGCTCCACCGCGACGTCGACCGGGAACGGGGTGAGGCCTGCCAGCCTGAGGTCGGCGACGAAGCGGGCTCGGACCGCGACGAGCCCGTCCGGCCGGTCGGCGAGGGTGACCGTCGGCGGCAGCACGGCGAAGTCGCCCGCCAGGGTGACCTGCCTCCCGTCCACCGTGATCAGGGATGGCAGGGAGAAGGTCACCGGGGGCAACCTCTCGGTGACGGCGGCCTCGATGAGATTGTTGACGAGATCCTGGGTGAAGCAGCCGACGATAGCGAAACCGGCGTGCCCCTGTGCCATGCCCACCCTCCCCCGCAGGTGGCCCTCGCCGCTACGGGATGGCCGCGGCGAGGAGGACCGCGCTGTTCGAGAACGGGCAACGTCATCGGAGACGAAGCCAGGAGACCCGAACCGCACGGAAACCACCGACGAGGACGAGCACCGGACCGGACTCAGGACTTCGACTGACTATCCTTCACGCACCGGGTTCTTTCGAGACCCGACGCAACGCTATCGAAGCGGTGGACCGCCGACCAAGCGCGAAGCGAGGCGGACGGGCCGGAGCGCCGCGCCAGGGAGATCACTGTTCCGGCATCGATGGCGACATCTATGACACCCAGGTTACCTCGCTCCCGGCGCGCGGCTGCGGGTGCCGGTTTTGCCTTGAACCCGCGGGGCACCCTCCGCCTGCCGAAGCTCCTTGGGCGTCGGGTCGCTGTGGCGCCCCGTGAACACGTACTGTCCAGACGCGGCGACGATGATCCAGCGGCGCTCGCGGCTGCGTTTCTCAACGGATGCCGTTGCCAAATGATGTGCTGTCCTGGCCCTCGCCGGAAGCCCTCGCCCCGCGCAACCACGCGGTGAGCCTGCGACCCGTCGACTGCGCCTTTCTCGCCAAGGGTGAGCGCCGAAACCGCTCAGCTATGGGAAGCCAGCGGAACCGCCTCCTGCCGCGAAAAGGGGGCGGGATCGAGGGCGCCCGCCGGATGCTGGCCGCGGGCCGCGCCCAGTTCCGCCTCAAATCGCGCCACCACCCCGCCACCGCGACGAACCTCGTCCTCGACATTCCCGGTGCAGGTCCCGGCTGGGTCGTCCTCTCCGCCGACCTGGACGGGCACTCGCTGGCCGAGAGCACCCTCGACCACGGCACCGGCGTCGCCGCCCTCCTCAGTATGGCCTGCACGGCCGCCAGCCTCGTCGGCGGCCTGTCGCGCGGGCTGCGCGTATGCGTCTTCGGCGCGGAGGAGTGGTCTCTGTCGGGCTCTCGCTCCTGGCTCGCTGGCCTGCCGCGCGAGGAGGTCGGGGCCATGGCCATGAACCTCAACCGCGACAGCATCGCGGGGTCGCCGCACCTGACGGCCCTCACCTCGGGATACCCAGCGCTGGGCGGCTTCGTCCGCGATGCGGCGACCACGACCGGGCACGAGCTGGCGGTTCACCTGCCCATCTCGGTGAGCAGCGACCACGCGAACGTCGCGGCGGACGGCGTGCCCGCCATGCGGCTCATCGCAGGCTTCGACGAGCCGGAGAGCAGGCTGTCGTACCTGTTGACCGCCGCGGACACCCGCGACGCTGTGCCGCCGCAGGAGCTGGCCCGCGCGACCCAGCTTGCCGGTGCGATCCTGTGGCGCGCCTTGACGGCCAGCGACGCCGAGGTGGCTACGCTCCGCGAGGGCGCGCAGGGCCTCGAGGCGGCCATGGCGGTGCTGGCACCGCTGCCTGATTCGGGGGTACTCGTGCCTCGCGGCGGTAGCAAACGTCAGCGCCCCGCCAGCTTTGGGGCTGGCGAACGCTGAGGCCAGCCCGGGTGGCGACTGTTCCCCCTTGGCCCCGACGCATCCTGACTGACGGACCGTCTCGGGTACGCATTGCCAGGGACACAGATACTTCCGGCGGACGGGCCCAAGCGTCGTCTGTAAATAAATCAGCAATACCCCTAAATAACTCGTCAGCGGTGGTTTGTTTCGATGAACCCCGTTGTGGCCCGCACTCCGCCGTTTCAAAGTTCTTCCAACAAGTCGAATGGGGAAATGACCAGCATGGCTACGGTGCGCATCAACGGCACACTTGGCAACGACCGGATGACGGGAACGGCAGCCAACGAGATATTCTACGGCGGTGCCGGGAACGACAGGTTCGACGGCGCGGGCGGCACGGACACGGCGTTTTACACGGGGCAGTTCGCCGACTTCTCGATCTCTGCCGGGGACGGCGCGGTGACCGTTAGGCAGCACGGCCACCACGGGGCTGCGTCGGAAGGCAAGGACACGCTCACCCACGTCGACCGCCTGGAGTTCTCGGACCGGACCGTGTTCCTCGCCCCCGACAAGGTGCCCGTCGCGGTCGGCGACGCGGTGACGGGGAAGGAGGACGCCCCCATCGTCATTAAGGCAGCCACGCTCCTGGCGAACGACAGCGACCCGGACGGCGACGGCCTAGCAATTACCAGGGTGGGCGGTGCCGCGCATGGCACGGTGACGCTGAGCGCGGACGGGCAGACCATCACATTTGTGCCTGACCACGACTACTTCGGCCCGGCCCAGTTCACCTACGCGGTGCAGGACGTGGTCGAAGGCGCCGCCATCGGCGACCTGCGCTCGGCCACCGGCACAGTCCAGGTGACGATCGAGGACGTGTCCGAGGCCGCCCACGCCCACAAGACGGTGGCGTCGTCGCTCACGGGCGTCCTCACCGATGTCTCCACCGCCGTGAGCGTGGCGCAATTCACCGCGGCGACCGGGGAGACGGTGCAGCGCGTCGACCGCGACGGGGACGGCACGGGCTACCTGGACGGCACCCCGAACATCATCGCCGAGTACGACCCCGAGGGGGCGCAGATGGTGGCCGACAACTTCCGGGACAGCATCGGCTACGTCCTGACGCAGCGCAACGGCGACACCCTGCTGACGAACACGCTGAACGCGCGGGAGGACCAGGGTGTGGCCGAGTTCAGCCTCGCCGACATCCCCGCGACGGTGACGTGCGCCAAGCTCGTCTTTACCGGAGGGGGCGTGGATCCGAGCCGCGACTTCAGCACCTTCGAGTTCCACGTCTACGCGGGCGACGGCGCGGTCACCATCGCGGACTGGAACGTCACCGAGGGGACGGCGGTGTCGGGAGCCGGGATCATTAGCGGGCCGGTGCCGACCTACTTCACCCTCGAGCTGGATCCGGAGATCATCAACCGGCTCATCGCGGACGGCGCGACGGCGGTCGCCATCCACCAGAAGGCTCTCGACTTCATGAACTTCACCCAGCCGCAGCAGGGGACCTACAGCGATCCGGACGGCACCGGCGAGCTCTCCATCACGACCGGGGAGTCCAACTTCTCGCAGCTCATCGGGATCGGACCCAGGCTGGAGCTCGACTACCTCGTGGCGTGAGACACTCGCCACCGTGGGTACGGCGGGAGAGTTGCCAGCGGCACCGCGATCCCCGAGGGAACTTGTGACTCAGGCGCTGTGGTACCGGGTGCAACGGCATTCGGGGCACGACCGGGTCTGCATGGAGTCGAAGAGCCGCTTCTTTCCTTCTCCATGTTGGCTAGCCGCTCGACCGCAGACAGAAGCAGTCGGAACATGGTTCCGAGCCGCTCCGACGAGCATCAAAGCTCAGCTGACGGCTAGGCTTCGCTGCAGTCGCGCGATGGCGCCGGGCAGCCCGCGAACCTTCAACACCCGGCCATGCTCGTCATACTCCTCCGACAGGACCCGCGCGCTCTCGTATACCTCTCCAATGAGCCCCTGCTTCGCGTAGGGCAGCACCAGCACGTCCTCCACCATGGATGCCTCGAAAAAGGCAATGAGCGTGTCCCGCAATGCGCTGACGTCTTCGGCCGAGTGAGCGGAGAGGGGAATCGCGTCCGGATGCTTCTCGACCAGGGCAGCGCGCCCGGCAGCGTCCACCCGGTCCATCTTGTTCAGCACCAGGCGGGACGGCACCACATCCGCGCCGATCTCGCGCAGAACGCTGCGGCTCACCTCGAGCTGCGCCTCGTAGGTCGGGTCCGACGCGTCCACGACATAGAGCAGCAGCGATGCCTCCAGCGCCTCCGTCAGGGTGGAGCGGAAGGAGGCGACGAGGTCATGCGGCAGCTGCTTGATGAAGCCGACCGTATCGGAGACGAGCACTCGCGGCCGGGTTTCCGGCTGGAGAATGCGGACTGTGGTGTCGAGCGTGGCGAAGAGTTTGTCCTCCACGAGCACCTGACTGCCCGTGAGGGCCCGCATCAGGGAGGACTTGCCAGCATTGGTGTAGCCGACCAGCGCCACCCGCAGCTGGTCCCGCCGGGCGGAGCGGCGGTGGTCGCTGTCCCGCTGTACCGCTTCCAGCTGATCCTTCAGTTCCGCGAGCCGGTCGCGGATCTTGCGGCGGTCGAGGTCGAGGTTGCTCTCGCCCGCGCCTGGGCCTTGCTGGCGCCCGCCACCGCCCGAGGACTCCCGCAGCCGCGGCGCCACGTATTTCAGGCGCGCCATCTCCACCTGGAGCTTCGCCTCACGTGTATTGGCATGACGATGGAAGATTTCGACAATGATGCCGGTGCGGTCGAGCACCTGCGCACCCGTCGCCCGCTCCAGGTTGCGGATCTGGCTGGGGGAGAGTTCGTGGTCGACGATCACGAACTCGGGCTTGCGGGCCGGGTCCGTCCCCGCCCCCGTCGAGGGTGCCGTCTCCGCGGCACCCTCGAAGCGCTGCCTCGCCTTCGCCCGCGGGGGCGGTGCCATGGAGCCAGCCACGCCGGTGCCGCCCGTGAGCGCCGCGAGTTCCGCCAGCTTGCCGCTTCCGAGCAACGACCCCGCGCCTGTGCCCTCGCGCTTCTGCGATACCGTCCCGACCACCTGGTACCCCAGCGTCTTCACCAGACGTCCCAGTTCCTCGAGGCTGGCCTCGTGGGCGACGTCATCCACCTCGGGCGTCTGGATGCCAACGAGGACGGCGAGCGGGACGGGGGGCTTGGTTTCCATGGCGGTGGGGTAGCACGGTCAGAGCTAAAACTTCGAGTCTCGAGCGGATCGCTCCGGAGCGTGCAGCTCGCCGATGCCCCGAGAGTCGAGGTGGGGAGGCTATCTCAAGTGTACGTCGCGCGTTGTCATCGTCGCAGCAGGGCTGCTCGACATAATAGGGGAGACCATCCGCGCTACAGTCCGGTCGGCCCGTCTCAGAGCGCGTTGTAGAATGAGACTGGAACGGCCGCACTTGACCCGGAGCGGCCTCTCGGACGGATTGCCCTGGCCCCGCCTTCAGCTCAAGAAGCCTGAAGCGCCGACGAGGGTTTTGGTCCTTCTCCGCTGAGCGCGGCGATGCAGGCCTCGCGCACCGCCCAGGCCGCGCTCAGTCCGAAGGAGGCGCGGCCTGCAGCCTGGAGCCAGTCGGCCAGCACCCGGCGATGCACGGACGCCTTGTACGCGCCGACATCGCCGGGGCCAATCACCTCCTCATGCAGGAAAACGCGCTCCGCCGCGCCTAGCACTTCTCCGGGCATGGTCACGTCGATGACGCCGCAGCCTGTGCGCAGAAAGCAGTGCGCTTCCGGAATGCTAAAGAGGCCGCTGCTGGCTAGAACGTCTCCAACTCCGGGGGTGTTTGCCTCCGTCATCTCGTAGACGCCCAGTACCAAGTCGACTGCCAGCTCGTTCTCCTGCGCCAGGGCGGCCAGCAAAGCGTGCTTGCTGCTGCAGGTGCCCCGGCCCTCGGTCAGCACGAGGCGAAAGTCCGGCTTGCTGGTACGGCCATAGGACAAGCCCTCAACGTGCCGAACAGCCGCAGCGAAGGTGCCAAGGCCGTGCCACCGTGCCAGTTGGCTCATCTCACCGCCAGCGGCAAGCGGCGCGTCCGAACCGGGCGGGAAAGCCTTGGACATTGAGTGTCTCCGCACCGGGAGGGGAACCTATAGGCATTCATGAGCCAACCCGCGGAAAGGTCCGCTCCCCACCCTTCTCGAAGGTTTGCCACCTATTCCGAAGATGGCTCTTACAGCTGACGTGACCTTTGGCCCTGCTCACCGCTAGCAAGTGCTATTCGAGGAAGCTGCGAAGTGCCCGCGAGCGTGTCGGATGCTTCAACTTCCGCACTGCCTTGGCCTCGATCTGGCGGATGCGCTCGCGCGTCACGCCGAACTGCTGGCCAACCCCCTCCAGGGTATGGTCGGTGTTCATCCCGATGCCGAACCGCATCCGCAGCACTCGCTCCTCGCGCGGCGTCAGGCTCGCCAGAATCCGGGTGGTGTTCTCCCGCAGGCTCGACTGCATCGCCACGTCGTCTGGCGACACGGCATCCTTGTCCTGGATGAAGTCGCCGAGATGGGCGTCCTCCTCGTCCCCCACCGGGGTCTCCAGGCTCACCGGTTCGCGGGCAATCTTCAGCACCTGCTTGATCTTGGCGACCGGCATGCCCATCCGCTCGGCCAGTTCGTCGTCGGTCGGCTCGCGCCCGAGATCATGCATCATCAGGCGGCTGGTGCGGTTCACCTTGTTGACCGTCTCGATCATGTGGACCGGCACCCGGATGGTGCGCGCCTGGTCGGCGATGCTGCGGGTGATGGCCTGGCGGACCCACCAGGTGGCGTAGGTCGAGAACTTGAAGCCGCGGCGGTACTCGAACTTATCCACCGCCTTCATCAGGCCGATGTTGCCCTCCTGGATGAGATCGAGGAACTGCAGGCCGCGGTTGCGGTACTTCTTGGCAATGGCCACCACCAGCCGGAGGTTGGCGTTCACCATCTCGGTCTTGGCCGCCGACATCTCCCGCTCGCCTCGGGAGACGATGGCGTAGATGTCGCGGAACTCAGGCAGCAGCAGACCGGTTTCTTCAGCCAGCGCCGCGATCTCGGCCCGGAGGGCCTCGGCCTCGGCGCCATGCCGGATGGCCAGCACCTTCCAGCCCTTGCCCGGGCGCGCCTCCGCTCCCTGTAGCCAGGCCCCGCCCGCCTCGGCACCGCGGTAGACCGCGAGGAAGCTGTCCCGCTTGACGCCCGCCGCTTCGGCCAGCCGCAGCAGACGGCCTTCGGCCGTCGTCAGCCGCCGATTCAGGGAGCGCGCGCCCTCGAAGAGCTCGGCCACCCGGTTGGCATGCAGGTGCAGGCTGGCGATCAGCCGGGCCAACTCGGCACGCCCTGCGGCATAGACTGCCTCCTCCTCGGCGCTGAGCCTGCCATCGGGCGTCTCGGTCGGCAGGCGCCGGGCCTGCAGCTCGTGCAGGTGGCCATGGACCGTGCGGATGCCCAGGAGGATGGTGAGCACCTCGGGCCGGGCCTTGTCCTCGCTGGCGGTGATGGAGAGAGCCGCAGGACCCTCGCCGTCCTCCGCCTCGTCAGCTCCGGCCGCCAACTCCGCTTCCGCCAGATCCGGGACGGCAGCCTCGTCAGCCTCCGGGTCCACGGCATCGGCGCCGAGCGTGGCCTCCAGGTCAATGAGGTCGCGCAGCAGCATGCGGCCGGAAACCAGGTCCGCCTGCCAGCGCAGCAGCGCCTCGGCCGTGGTCGGCAACTGGCTGAGGCCACCGATCATCATGGCCCGACCGGCCTCAATGCGCTTGGCGAGTGCTACCTCACCCTCGCGCGACAGCAGGGCATGGCTGCCCATCTCGCGGAAGTACATCCGGGTCGGGTCATCGGTATGCCCGTCGCCCCGGACGTTGCCGCCGTCCTCGTCGTCTGGCGTATATTCGATGGCGGCAGCCGGAGCCGGGGCATCCTCATCCTCGGCTCCCTCGACAACCTCGATCCCCAGCCGGGCCAGGGCCGCCAGGGTATCCTCGATCACATCCGATGAGGTTTGCCCCGGCGGCAAGGCGGCCGCGACTTCGGCCTGGGTAACGTGGCCACGCTCCTCGGCCAGCATCACCAGCTGGCGCAGCTCAACCAGGTTGGCCCCAGGCATGGCGGCCTGCAGGGCGCGCTCACGCTCATCGAAATCGACTTCCAAAGAATTGGTCATCCGTGATCCCACAATTCCCCGCAGCGCCCCATCGGGGTTCCTGGCAGGGCAGGTTTCATAGCGGCTGCTATATGGCGAAGCCGTGACGCTGAAACCAGGGGTGCGATTGCCAGAGCCGCAGGCAGTGCTGAGGACATGTCGGGCGAGGTGGCGGTGACCACTTGGCGCAACATGCTGCTGGATGCCGTCAGCCGTGAAACTGGATGCACTTGCCGTGGATCAAGGCGTGTATGTCCGGAAGATGATGACGATGGTCTCCTTGGCGTCCGAGCCGTTGCGGCATAGCCAACGGAGTTGGTGACCCTCCGTCAGGTCGTCCCCAAGACCACTGGCCACCGACGCGCCAGTGAGCTGGGATCGACCGCCCCTGAGCGCCTTCAGTTCCAGGATGGGAGTCCGGTTCCGGACCATGTCCTCACGCAGCACCTCGCACCGCTACGGGGGTAGGGAGGCTTCCAGCGCCCCGGCCTCGACGGCTTCGATGATGGAGTAGGCGAGCGCCAAGACCATATGGTGCCCAGATCAGATTAGGGTCCATGACGTTGGGGTAGAGTGGACCGAACTGACATCTCGAGTCTCGAGCGGATCGCTTCGGTCCGTGCAGCGCGCCAGTGGTGTGAAAGGGAGCTTATCTCGACTGCAATTCTCGTGGTTCCACCGCCACCGAGGGGCTGCTCGATACGGTAGCGATGAACATTCACGCAAGCGTCCGGTCAGCTCGTCTGGCAGGGAGGGCATCCCGGGCCCCGAGCCCCAAGCGCGACGCGGGGCTGAGACGCAGCGAGGGGTAGTCCTCGGCTTCGGTAGTCAGACCCAATTCATGGAAATGCAGTCCGATGATCCGAGTATGTGCCCCTTGAACGCCGCCCCTCCGGCACCCGCAAAAGATGATACGAACGCTGGGGTTGAGGTGCGTCCATCCCTGCCCCGGGAGGCCATAGCCTTCCTCCCATGGCCATTGTCCGCCGAGCGCATGTCCGGCTGGCTATCGTCCTGACCATGCTTGTCATCTTCAGGCCGAGGGCTGCTGCTCGTCGACGAGACGGCGGACGCTCTCGATGCGCTCCTGGCAGTACGCGGCCAAACGCTTGGCACGCATGGCCAGTGGCTCGATCTGGTCGACGTCGGGAATGCGGCCCTGCGCAGGCTTCAGCTTCGCGGAGGTCGCAAGCAACTCGCGATAGGCATCCTCGAAACGCTCGGGAACCTTGTCGTCAGGCTTTCCGATCGTGACCTGGGTCTCGCTCGTTTTCACTCCTCTCACCTACTACGCCGCTATGGGACGCCGTCTCGGCTTTGCTGGGCGCTGGGCCAGACGGCTGCAGCATGACGACGCCGTCGCGCATCTCGGCACGGATGACTGTTGCGGCCGTCACGAGGTCGGCAGTTGGGAGTGGCGCGCCATCGGCACCGCACAGGACTGCGTACCCGGCTGCGAGGACCGCACCAGGGTCGAGTGCCTCGGCCAGGGTCAACACCCGGCCAACCTCACGATCCACCGCCTCGACGGTCGCTGTAGCGTGGCGCAACACATCTGCCACCTGATCGGCAACGTCACGCGCAGTGCTGTCGAGTAGCCGGGGCGGCTCGGCTGCAACGGCCGCGAAGGCTCGCGTCACTTGGCGCTCATGCGTAGTAGGCGCTCTCCAGCGAGTTGGGCGACGTCCGCCCGTGCCGCCTCGAGCCCCTCGCGCGCGGTGTCCCGGCGGGCCCGGCCTGCACGGCGCCATCGCGCCGCATCCTTCCCCGCAGGTCCGTGCGGCGTTTCCGGCGATGCTGCGCATGATAGGAGCGGCATGGCGGACGGCAGCCCGCAACGTGGGGTGCATCTTGGACTGACGAGGTCACGCCGCGCTTTGGCCACCGCCGAGCCTGCCAAGGATGCCACCGGTTGCTGGCTCATGACGTGCGCAGGCCGCGCTGGCCGCCGCCGTTGCCGTGCTGGAGGCGCTGGTGGCTGGAGCTGAAGACGACGACGCCAGGCGCCGCCGCAGCGCAGGGACCGACCTCGCCGGCGCACCTGGTGCGATCACCGGGTTCTTTCCCCTGAACACCGCGCCGGACGCCCTGGCGCGCCGCCTGGCCAAGGGCCTGGCCCGTCGTCCCGGCCAACCGGCCGCGGTGGCGACTCGCCTTGGGCGCCGGGGACTGCATCGGCGCTGATGCCGTCGCCCGCGGCGCGTCCAGCGAGGACAGCCCGATCCGACCGCAAGCCCCTGGCTCTGCTCGCCGCGATGCCCCAGGCATGTGGCCAGCCGTTGGATTGTGGATTTGAACACCCACCCGCTACGGCCAGCCGCGCGTGGCGGCTGTGCGCTCAGCGGCCATGACCAGGGCGCCAATGGCGCCCGTCAGCCTGTCGGCCACGCCAGCGTGACCCGCCCGCCGGCTAACCCGCTCAGCGGCACCGCTCCTGCACCACGGCTTGGGACAGGATCCGCGCATCATCGCGCCCTCTGGCGACGGCTGGGCCAGACACCACCCGGATCTCCGATAGACCCTGGGCTCGACGCGGTGGCACTCTCGGTCGGGCCGGACCATCGCGCCCCAGCGGCTGCCGCCGGAGGCTCGGCCAATGTCCCGTCGGATCGGGCCAGTGAACGGTCTAAGGGTTGGCAACGTGACCGCTGCATGGGACAGCCTTCGCCGCCAGATCCTGCGCCGGGACGGCCATCGCTGTGTCGCCTGCGGCAAGACCTTGGTGGCTGCCGAGGCGCACATTCATCATCGACTCCCGCGAGCCTCCGGCGGCACCGACGAGGCCGCCAACCTCGTGAGTCTTTGCCCGCTGTGCCATGCCGCCCTGCATCCCCATCTCGGCGCGGGTCTGGCGCACCGTCTCCTGCAGCACAGCGTCCTCCGATTGGCCGCATGGCTCGACCGCGAGCGCTGCCTTGCCCCCTCGACCCGGCATCTGGGCGCCGCTTTGCGGTTGCTCCGCGTTCCCGCATTCCGGCCGGGCCAGCTGGCGGTCATCGAAGCGGCTTTGCTGGGTCGCTCCGTGCTCATGGTCAGCCCGACGGGCTCGGGCAAAAGCCTGGCCTTCCAAATCCCAGCGGTGTTGACCCCCGGGCTTTGCCTCGTCATTTCGCCGCTGAAAGCCCTCATGGCGGACCAGGTGTCGAGCCTGCTCCAACGCGGCCTGCCCGCGACTTTCCTCAATTCCGACTTGGGGTCGGCAGAAAAGGCGTTGCGGCTGGAGCTGCTGGCGCGCGGTGCCTTCAAGTTCCTGTATCTCGCACCCGAGCGCTTCTTTGTCGCCAACGACATGGAGCAGGCCCTGCTCGACAGTCTCCGCCCGAGCTTCCTGGTGGTCGATGAGGCGCATTGCATCGATCGCTGGGGCCAGGATTTCCGCCCCGACTATGCGCGGCTGCGCGACATCCGCGCGAGGCTTGGCCATCCGCCCGTCCTCGCCTTCACCGCCACCGCTGGCCGCGCCACGCAGGCGCGCATCCTGGCGTCGCTGGACGTCCCCGAGGCCGAGGCCTTTGTGCAGGGCAGCGACCGCCCCAATATCGCCCTGCTGCGGCGCGCCGTGGAGCGGGACCGGCGCGGCGCGGTCATTGCCGATCTGCTCCGCTTGGCGGGGCGTCTGGGGGTCAAGGCCATGGTCTTTGTCCCAACCCGCCGCATCGGCACCGAACTGGTGCAGCGCCTCGCCCTGGGCGGCATCGTGACCCCCTTCTTCCATGGGCAGCTGGAGCCGCGCGACAAGCAGGACCTGCTGCAACGGTTCGGCGGGCGCCTGGAGCCCGCGCTGGATCGGATGGTCTGCACGAACGCCTTCGGCCTGGGCATCGACATCCCGGATGTGCGGCTGGTGGTGCATTGGCAGCATCCGGCCTCACCGGAGGATTACTGGCAGGAGGTCGGCCGGGCCGGGCGGGCCGGCGCGCCCAGTGTCGCCGTGCTGCTGACCGACGGAAGACCCAACAGCCACGACATCCGGCTGCTGCGGTTTATGGCCGAACGTACGGTCACCGCGGTCCAGGCCAGCGGGGCGGAGCGCCATGACCTCGTCCAGGACCGGCAGACGCGAGCGCTCGCCATGCAACGCCTTGCCTTCACCCGGCAGTGCGTTCGGGCGGCGCTCCTGGACTATCTCGGCGAGGCGCCGGGGCCGCCGCAGCGCTCGCTCGCCTTCCGCCTGGTCGAATGGCTCCTCGCCCAGCGGCCACGGAAGATCCAGGCGACGATCTGTTGTGACGCATGCTATGGGCGAAGGCGCGTCGTGGCCGACACCGAGCGGTTTGTCTGTGAGGCGCTGGGCGCCCCGGACTCGCAGCTCTATGTCGCGCCGTTCGGAACGCTGCGGCGGTAGGGCAAACCCAGCAGCCAGAACGCCCCCGAGGGGCATTCGAAGACCATCGGATGCTTGGCGCGATGACCGACGCGCAGCCGTCGCCCGGCATGCTGGGGCGAGTGTTGATAGCCTACTCCGGCATCTACCGCTTTGAGAGTCCCGCGCTAGTCACTCATGCTAAAGCGGCCGCGCGACCCGATCTGGTAACGCAGCAACTGCGAAGCGTCCGTTTCGAAAGCCCGTCCCATAGGGTCATGAGCCCAGAGAACAATGTGCTCGGGGAGGGTCAGGTTATCGGCCTGTCCATCGTGTGGAAGCGATTGAAGGAACGGGCGTCCTGGACGGCACCATCCGCGTCGCTATCGATCTGATGAGATGACACGACGAAAGTGGTCCGGCCTTGGTGTTAGTTTTTAGCGCAGTTCGACTTGGGTGTGGGAAACGCGCAAATCTGACGTGGGCTGACTACA
>NZ_JCACHU010000161.1:0-18270 GCF_059504005.1 Belnapia sp.
CAGGTGGGCCAAAATTCGTCAGCACACCCGGGCCAGAATCCGATAGCAAAGCCATTGGGCGGACGGCGGACCCTCCTATCGGCGCTAGGCAAGTGGGCGCCGTCACATGACCGTGCCTGCGCCCCTCGGGACCTCGGCACCGCTGCTCGAGGCAGCAAATCACCAGGACGGCGCCATTCATGCGCGGCGGCCGACACGGGCGCACAATCGAGTGGCCACCGTGCCGTTTCCTTACTGGTGATCGCGTGTGGCGCGCCGCTTGATTGCCCGGCAGGGCTCCGTCGCTCATGCCAAGCGCCTCAGTAGTGTCGCCCGATGCGCGGGTCGCGAAGCGCCGCCTCGAGCAGGACCTGCAGCGTGCGGTCGATGGTGACGCCGTCCCGTTCGCACAGGCGGCTGAGGGAGGCGTGCGTTGTCGCAGATATCTCGATGGAAACGCTTTGCTTGCGCGCTCGATGCTCGCGCTGGCGCTCCGCTCCGGATTTCCGCCGCTTGCGGCTCGAAGGCGCGGCATCGTCGGGTGCCAAGGATGTCGGTCCGCTTTCCGGCCGCAGGTCAGCCTTGGGTCCGGCGCCACCGGCACCGCCATCCTGCCGTTCGGCACCGCCCTCGACGCCGCGCTTTCCGGCTTGGGCGCGGGCCTTAGCGTGACGAGCGCGCAGGCGCTTGCACACGCTGAAGCGCCTGTCGCTTTCGGCGATGGCATCGGCCTCCGCGATGGCGATCCTCTCGGCTTCCTCGCGCGCCCTCAGGTCGGCGTCGGCTGCCTCTAGCACCGCTTCTCGCTGCCGCAGCTTCTCCTCACGCATGACCAGGTCGTCGTGCTGGCTCATCAGCCGGAGGCCGACCGGCCAGCCCAGATTCCAGAAGGGCGCCAGGTTCCGCAGGCGGCCGCGGTAGCGGGGCGCCGGGAGGGATATCAGGCCCTTGCGTCCGGCGGCGACGCCGTCGTCGTAGGCGTCGGCCTGCGCTTCCGTCCATCTGCTCCGATGCGAAACCACGAGTGGGATCGTCCGCTCAAGCATCTCGTCGTGAACCCGACGCGTGTATGTCCGTGCCGCGGCCTTGCAGACGACGTACCCGGCTCGCCAGCCAGCCTGCCAAGAAGCGCGGGAAGGCTGACACTTCTTGAGGTCGATCGCCTTGGAGTCGTCGCCGAGGCCGTTCCACCCCCTCGCGTATCCCTGGCGCCACGCTTCACGATCGGCGTCGGTCAGAGCTTCCGGAACGACCCCCGCGATATCCGCCGCCTGCAATCCTTCCTCGATCGCGCGCAACTCCGCCGCTGTCCAAGCCATCTCGCACCTCGGCATTTCGTCACCGGGTGACAGCCCGCCAGGAATGGTGGCCCCGGTACAGGGGGCGTCCGCCACTGGCGAAGGGCCAATTCTTTGGCCTCGACGCCCTTCGCGGTTCGCCCGCCAAGGATCTGCGAGGGGCATCGGTCAGCCAGTCCGGAGTGCTCGAAGGCGCAACCAAGACCTAGCCCCCCTGGCACCGCAGGATCGCCAGTCACCCAGTGACATTGGTCACCAGGTGACGTTTCGGTCGGCGCTTCTCGGCGCGCCAGTCACCGAGCTGCCCGAGTTAATTCTTCGGGGCCCGCGCCGCTCTCGCACCCAGCAGGCCGAATCCTGCGAGTTTGCGATAGGGTACAAGGACTAGCCTGCTAAGCCTTGCAAGGATGGCGTCCGCCAAGACCGCAGATGGGACATTCGCGTCACCGGGTGACAGATGTCACCAGGTGACGTCGGATCCAGCCTTTCTCGGTAAGCTCTGTCGGCGCCGGGCCAACGTGCTGGACGGACGGACCGCCGTCAGCCGGTGGCCGCCATCGGGCGAGCAAGCGGCGCCCTGCATGTTGCCGAGCGGCGTGTCGCCTGGCGCACGTCCAGGGACCCCGGCCTCGCTGGTGACCGGCGCCCGTCAGGGCCTCCGAAGTGGCCGCTCGGGCCGGGCCGTGATGGGCGGCGCCTTGTGCCGCGACCGCCTACGGGCCGGTGAGCGCCAGGTCCACGGCGGCTTCGGCATGGATGGCGGTGGTGTCGTAGAGCGGCACAGGGCTGTCCTCAGGCCGGACGAGCAGCATGATCTCCGTGCAGCCCAGGATCACGGCCTCGGCGCCGCGCTCGACCAAGCGGGCGATGACCTCGCTGTACGCCTGCCGAGAGGCGGGCTCGACGCGCCCCTGGACCAACTCCTCGTAGATGACGCGGTGGACGAGGGCGCGGTCCTCGGTCCCGGGCACCAGCACCTCCAGCCCATGCCGGTCCCGCAACCGGCTTCGGTAGAACTCCTGCTCCATGGTGAAGGCCGTCCCCAGCAAGCCGACCCGCCGCATCCCGGCTGCGCGGATGCGCTCGGCCGTGGGGTCAGCGATGTGCAGCAGGGGTATGCCAACCGCCGCCTGCACCTCGTCTGCCATGCGGTGCATGGTGTTGGTGCAGATCACCAGGAAGTCCGCCCCGCCGCGCTCGAGGCGCCCGGCGGCCTCGGCCATCAGGGCCGCGGCGGCGTCCCAGCGCCCGGCGTGCTGCAGGGCCTCGACCTCGGCGAAGTCGAAGGACCACATCAGGCATCGCGCCGAGTGCAGGCCCCCCAGGCGGTCGCGGACGCGCTCGTTGATGATGCGGTAGTACTCGGCCGAGCTTTCCCAGCTCATGCCGCCGATGAGCCCGATGACCTTCCGCGACACTAACAACCCCTCCGGCTTCGCGCGAATCCTACGACATCCTCTGGCGATCCTACAGCAGCCTAATGGGGCCGCCGCAGGGGAAAGACGCCCTTACTAGCGCTGCCATCGGTCCTGGCTGGGGCTCAGCAAGCCGAGGTTGGTGCCCCCGGTTCCGCTTCTCCGCCCACCCGATTGGCGGCACCCAGCTTGGCGAACGTCATTCGGTCGAGCCACCGTGCTATCGGTGCCGGGCGCCCGAACAGGAAGCCCTGGGCCTCGGTGCAGCCGCTCGCGGCTACCGCCGCGAACTGCTCCTCCGTCTCGACGCCTTCGGCGGTGCACGGCATCCGGAGCACACCGCACAGGTCGACGATGGCGCGAAGCAGGGCCGCGCAGTCCGGTTCCTTTCCCAAGTTGCGCACGAAGCCCCGGTCGAGCTTGACCCTGGTGAAGGGGAAACGCCGTAGCGCGCTGAGCGAGGAGGTACCCGCCCCGAAGCCGTCCATGGCCACGCCGACGCCGAGCCCGCGCAGCTTGTGGAGCACCCCGAGCGCGGCCTCGGTCTCGTGCAGCAGGGTGGCCTCGGTGACGTCCAACTCGAGCCGGGCAGGTTCGAGGCCGGAGGCGGCGAGCGCCGCAGCAACGCGAGCGGGGAACTCCGGGGTCAGCTGCAGCGGCGAGACGTTCACCGCCAGCTTCGGCCGCCCGGCCAGACCGGCCACCTCGGCGCAGGCACGCTGGAGTGCCCAGTCGCCAAGCGCGGGCATCATGCCGGAGCCTTCGGCCAATGGCATGATGGTTTGCGGCATGACCAGCCCGCGCTCGGGATGTCGCCACCGGAGAAGGGCCTCGAAGCCGAGAACCTGGCGGGTCGCCACCTCGACCACCGGCTGGTAGTGGAGTTCGAGCCCGCCCGCCTCAATGGCCTCGCGGAGGTCGTGCTGCAGCCCGCGGGACACCTGCAGGCGCATGTCGGTTTCCGGTTCGAAGAAGCGGTGCTGACCGCGACCGCCAGCCTTGGCGCGGTAGAGGGCGAGGTCGGCGCTCCGCAGCAACTCGTCGGGACCGGCACCGTCGTCGGGAGCGAGGGCGACCCCTACGCTGGCGCCCACCTCCACACGATGTCCGTCCAGCTCGAAGGTCCGCCCGAGGGCTTCGACGATGCGCCGCGCCAGATCCTCGGCGTCCCGCGTTCCCGTCTTGCTCCTGATCACGGCGAACTCGTCGCCGCCCAGCCGGGCAACGATGTCGCCCTCGGCCACCTCGGACCGCAGTCGCCCGGCAACGGCGCACAGCAACAGGTCGCCCGCCTGATGGCCCAGCGTGTCGTTGACCGGCTTGAACCGGTCGAGGTCGATGTAGAGAAGCGCTGTGCAGCTGCTCTCTGGGGCACCCCTCATCGCCTCCTCAAGCGCCTGCCGGAACAGCACCCGGTTGGCCAGGCTAGTGAGGGCGTCGTGGTGCGCCATGTGGGCGATGCGCTCGGCGGAGCGCCGCTGCTCGGTGATATCCTCATGCGTCGCCACCCAGCCGCCGTCGGGCATGGGCTGGTGCTTGATCACGATGGTCCGGCCATTCGCCATCTCGACCGCAGTCTCGGAGGCGACGTCCCGTGCGGCCACGGCATTGCGCCAGGCATGATACTCGTCGGGCGTCGTGCGTGGGCCGCTCCCCGCGCTCACGCGAAGCTCGATGACCTCCCGAAGGGTCATCCCGGGCAGAATGCTCTCTGGAGCCAAGTCATAAAGTTCAGCGTAGCGGCGGTTGGCCAGGATGAGGCGCTGCTCCCCGTCAAAGAAGCACACCCCATGGGACATGCGCTCCAGCGCGGTCTCGAAGCGCACCAAGCAGGTCTCGAGGTCGACACCGGTGCGGCCTGGCGTGGTACCGGGCGGGTGTGGCGTGCGGCAGCCTGGGGCTTCCTGAAGGGCGTCCGGCGACATTGGGCAGGCAGGCTGCGGTCCGTCTGTGAGCGCCACGTCCGATATCCAATAGGAAGAGGAAGAACTGCAACCTAGGGTTATAGTGCCTTGCCCGCAACTAAAACCGCTTCGGTGGTCACGGCCTCGCCTGCCGATGTTGGGTCCGCTCGCCCGATTGTCCCCGCGGTTGGTTTGGACTGCGTGGCAGCAAAATTCAGGCTACACCGCCCTTGGCTGACAGGGGAGGCGCGGTCCCCATCTTGGAGATTGGATGGCCGACACGCTGACTGGACCCGAAACCGTCTCCGAGCGACGGGCGAGGCCAAGCGGACGCGGGCATCTGCTCGGCCTGCGGACGTATCTGCTTGGCCTGGTCCTCGCGGTGCTGGTGCCCGCCCTGGCCGTGGCGGGCGCGGCGGCCTGGAATCTCGCGGACAGCTACCGCCGTTCCTTCGAGGCGCGGCTGCAGGATACCGCGCAAGCGCTGGCCCTGTTCCTCGATAGCGAGATCCGCACCCACCTCGCCGCGGTGTCCTCGCTGGCCTCGTCGCCCCTCCTCGAACGGGACGATCTTGCCGCCTTCGAGATCTGGGCGCGGCGGATCAGCGATTCCGTCAGCGGCTGGGTCGTCGTGAACGACGCCGCCCGGGGCCACCAGCAGCAAGTGAACACGGCGCTGGCCCCCGGTGCGCCGATGCCGCCGCCCTCGCAGCCGGGCGAGGGCGCCTGGGACGTCATCCGGCGCGCTGTCGAGACCCGGCGGCCCGCAGTGTCCGACTACTTCGTTGGGCGAGGAACCGGTCGGCCCATGGTAGCCGTCGCAGCCCCCGCGCAGCAGCGGGGCGAGGTGACACGGGTGGTGGTGCTGGCCCTGGACCCAGCGCAACTTTCAAGCCGCCTGCGTGCCATGCACTCCGCCGACGGGGCTTTCGTCTCCGTCGCTGACGGCCGGGGCCGCATCGTGGCGCGCTCGCGGGACCACGAGCGGTTCCTCGGGGTCGTGCCGCCCAGCCGCGCGGTCCCCGCGGCGGAACGGGCACGCGGCGTCTTCCGCAGCTCCTCCGTCTATGGCGAGGACGCGCTCTATTCCGCCCAGCCGCTGCGGGAGGCGCCTGGCTGGACCGTGGCTGTGGCCGAGCCCTACGCCCGGTACCGGAGCAGCTGGCTGATCCCGCTGGCCGCCCTGGTGGGCGGCGGCCTGGCCGCCCTGGCGCTTGGCCTCGGCGTGGCGACACGGCTGGCGCACCAGGTCCTTCGCCCAGTCGAAGCACTGGTCTGCCGGGCCGAGACCGTCGCCGCCGATGGCCGCAGGCGGGACCCAGTACCCGATGGAGCGCTGGGTACCGGCGTCGCCGAGTTCGAGACCTTGCGGGCAGCAAGTGAGCGGGCCGAGGATGCCATGGCCGTTCGGGAGACCGAGTTCCGGGCTATCTTCGAGACCGCCGCCGCAGGCGTCGCGGAGGTCGATGCCGGAACCCGGCGTTACCTGCGGGTCAACCGGCGCTTCTGCAAGATTGTCGGGCGGAGCGAGGCCGAACTGGTCGATAGGCTTGGACCGTTGAACCTCCTCCATCCGCTGGATCATGGACGCGTCCCGTCCTTCATCGTCTTCGAACGGGGCGGAGAGGCGGATGAAGAATGCCGCTTGGTGCGGCCGGACGGTGCGGTGGTCTGGTTGCGGCTGAGCGCAGCCGTTTCAGCCCGCGACGCCGAGGGGCGGCCGCTGCGCGCCGTCAGCGTGGTCCAGGACGTCACCGAGCGGCGGCGTGCCGAGGAAACGAGGACGCTGCTGGCGCGCGAGGTGGATCACCGCGCCAAGAACGTACTTGCTGTCGTTCAGGCGGCGCTGCGTCTTACCCCGAAGCACGACGCGGCCACCTACGCCCGAGCCGTCGAGGGCCGGGTTTCGGCGCTGGCGCGCGCCCATACGCTCCTAGCCGAGGCGCGGTGGCAAGGTGCGGACTTGCGCGCGTTGGCCGAAGCGGCGCTCAAGGGCTTTCTTCCCGCCCAGGATCAGGCGGCAGGCAATGCCCCGACCGCCTGCCTGATGGGCCCCGCAATGGTCCTGTCGCCCGCTGCCACGCAGCCGTTCTCGGTCGTGCTGCACGAGCTTGCTACCAACGCCACCAAGCACGGCGCCCTGTCGGTGGAACGGGGCAGGGTCGACCTACATTGGTCCATTGATGAGGAGGCCGCACTCGTGCGTCTCCGCTGGATCGAACGGGGTGGCCCTCAAGTGGGGGGTCCTCCTGAACGGCGTGGATTCGGCACCCGCTTCATGGAGGCGACCGTACTCGATCAGCTGGGCGGTGCAGTGCGGAGTTCGTGGGAGCTTGCGGGGCTGGTCTGCGAGGTTGATGTGCCTGTCAGACGCGCCTTGGCGGCCGCAAGAACCGCATAACTCTCGCGCCAATAAGCAGCACACCGCCCGAGCCACTCTGCGACATACACGGTAATCAGGTGTAGTCATTCAACTTTAAGTTGCTGAAGCCATCTTTGTCTGTAGGGAAGTTGAAACGTCGCGGTTTCGTCGACATCACGTAGATGCGAGTCGAAGAACCGTTTACAGTCCGGATGAGAATGGCTGAACCGAGGGTTTGCCTTGGGACACGAACAACAACCCAGATCCCATAACTTCGATGCGCCAAACCTTTCGAGGTGGGTGAGCGCTGCCGCATCCGTCTATCGAGGCCGCTCCAGAGCTGCCCAACCAAGGTCCGGCGACGGAGCCTTCAGGACACCATCGACCGAGGCTGGTTGGCGCAGCCCGACCCTGGCGGGTCATTTCATTCGTCTAGTCGTCACCGTGACGGTGCTGCTCGCGGCGCTCGGTGCGGTTGGGCTCTGGGCTCAGAGCCGCAGCGATCGTAACCGAGCCGAGGCGCAACTCGTCGAACAGGCACGCACCCTGGCTTGGCTGGTGGACAGGGAGTTCGAGCGGACCCTGGACACGGCTCGGTTGCTTGCCGCCTCGGATGCCCTCGCCCGGCGCGACCTGGACGCGTTGAGCCGCGACATGCGCGCTGCCAGCACCCTGCTCTCCGCGGGACTTCCTGAGGGCACGCTCCCCGTGCGGATCAGCCTTGTCGATGTCGAAGGTGTCCGGACACTCGATACCAGGGCGCCGGACGGGCGGGGCGGCGGGCGCCGGGCCATGCCGCATGCGATCGAGGCCATCGCGTCAGGGACGCCTCAGGTTTCTGGCGTCTTCACCGGACCGCCCGACGCCATCCCGGACATCGCCGTGGCGGTCCCTGTCCTGGCATCCGGGCCCGATGCCGCAGGACGGACCCCCACCGTCGGCGCGATCGGTGTCACGGTCCCGCGTGCCCGGCTGGTCGCCATCGTGTCGGAGCCGGGGCTGGCCCCTGGTGGCATAGCCACGGTGCATGACCGCAGCGGCACGACCGTAGCGCGGTCGGTCCGAGACGCCGAAACGGTCGGCTCCATGCCCAATCCCGCCGTGCTCGCTGCGATGCTCGGTGCCGAGGGCGCACGTACCCTCCCGCAGGCCCGGACGCTCGAGGGGGAACCCGCGATGGTCGCCGTGGCGCGGGCCCCTCGCAGCGGCTACCTCGTCAGGCTGGACATCCCCGAGCGGGTGGCCCTGGCGCCGATCCGCGCCTCGCTCATTCGCAGCGCGGTCTTGGGCGTGGCGGCCTTGACCCTGGCTGTCGTGGTTGCGCTTCTCATGGCCCGCTCCATCGTTGCCGCCATCGGCCGCGTGCCTGCGGCCGCCGCCGCGGCTGCGCGGGGAGAGCCGCCTGTGGCGCTCGGGCTGCGCGAGGCCGACGAGCTCGCGGCGTCGCTCGCCGCGACCCTGGCCGAACGTGAGCGAGCAGCGGCGGACGCCCGTGCGCTGTTCGAGAACAGCCCCGTAGGTGTCGCCATCTCCGACATGGGCGGCCGGGTACACGCGGCCAACGACGCCTTCCTGGCCCTGATCGGGCGGGACCGAACGGAATTCGAGGCCAAGCCGCCCCGCTGGGACCTGATGACGCCCGAGGAGTGGCTGCCCCGGGACGAGGCAGCCAGCGCAGAAGCAGTGGCCGTCGGGAAATGCACCCCGTTCGAAAAGGAGTACCTGCGGCCCGACGGCGTCCGCGTCCCGGTGCTGGTCTCCCTCGGTCTGATCGACCGGGCCAGCGGCCTTACCGCCTCCTTCGTCATCGACCTGAGCGAACGCAAGGCGGCCGAGAGGGCGCTGCGCGAGAGCGAGGCCCGGTTCCGCTCGCTGGCCGATGCCATGCCTCAGCTCGTTTGGTCGGCACGTCCGGATGGCTCGCCCGACTACTCCAATGCGCGCTGGCGCGAGTTCTTTGGCAGCGCGGCGGGGATGCCGCTGCAGGCGGTCTGGCGCGAGGCCATTCATCCCGATGATCTGCAGGGCGTCCGCGAGCGCTGGCGGCGGTCGCTGCGGACCGGCAGCCCCTACGAGACGGAATGCCGCCTGCGGCGCCATGACGGGGCCTACGTCTCGGTCCTCGCCCGCGCCCTGTCCGTGCGTGACGCGGCGGGCCGCGTGACCCGCTGGTTCGGTACCTGCACAGACATCACCGACATCGTGGCCGCCCGCGAGGTCATGGCGCGCCGCAAAGTGGAGATGGAGCGCCTTGCCGCGGAGCGCGCGCGCGAGCTGGACGACACGCAGTTGCGGCTGGCGCAGGCCCAGCGCGTCGAGGCGCTCGGTCATCTCGCGGGTGGCATCGCCCACGATGTGAACAATGTGCTCCAGGCAGTGAGGAGCGGCGCCGGACTGTTGCTGCGCAGCCCGGAGGACCGGGATGACGTGCGTCGGCTTGCCAGCATGATAGGCGAGGCCGCTGGACGCGGTGCCGCCGTGACCCACCGGCTGCTGGCTTTCTCCAGGGGCGGCGAGCTAAGGGCCGAGGCCATCGATGCCGCCGCCATCCTCGAAGGCCTCCGCGAGATGCTTGCCCGCACACTCGGCGCTGCCATCGAGGTCCGCATAGAGGTTCCGCCCGGCCTGCCGCCGCTGCGGGCCGACCCGGGCCAGCTAGAAACCGTGCTAGTCAACCTCGCCACCAATGCCCGCGACGCGATGCCGAGCGGTGGCCGCCTCACCTTTGCGGCCGCGCTCGACGCCGCAGGCTCCCGGATGGTGCGTCTGTCGGCTTGCGACACCGGTGTCGGAATGGACGAGGCAACGCTGGCGCGGGCGCGGGAGCCATTCTTCACGACTAAGGAGGCCGGAAAGGGGACCGGCCTTGGGTTGGCGATGGCCAAGGATTTCGCGGAGGGAAGCGGCGGGAGCCTGGACGTCGAGAGCGAGCCCGGACGAGGCACGGTGGTCACCATCAGGCTGCCGGTCACGGCGGTGCCGCCTGGAGCTCAAGGGCTCAGCCCGGTGTCCGTTCCGTCAAGGGCCGCCGTGCTCGGACGCGTGCTGCTCGTGGATGACGAGGATCTCGTCCGGGAAAGCGTCGCCGAGGAACTCGCGGCAATCGGCCACGACGTGCGGGCCGTGGCTTCGGCGGCGGAGGCCCTTGCGCTGCTGGACGCGGGGGACGCAATCGACATCCTCATGTCGGACCTCTCCATGCCGGGCATGGACGGCATGACGTTGATCCGGGAGGCAAGGAGCCGCAGGCCAGGAGTGCCCGCGGTATTGCTGACGGGTACCGACCCAGGTGACCTCGCGCGCGAGGATGCAGGCGGAAGCATGGTCCTGCTGCTCCGCAAACCCATCGGGAGCGAGCGCCTGGCGGAAAGCGTCGCGGCGCTCCTGGAAGCCAGGAGCTGTTGACGCACGTCGCCTGCGCTTCGGCGACATTCATGGGTGTGCTGGAACCAAAACGTTGTGACTGCCACGCTGCCGGTCTGCTGCGCCCCGCCCAGAGGTGATGCTGGATGGCAACACGTGGAAATGGCGCTTGGGCGGCCGTGACGCTTACTAGCCGAACGTGCTTATCTTGGCGACCGCCGGACGAAGAGGGGGTCGTGATGAACTCGGAATCCCATACTGATCCCCCTTCGGTAAAGCCCGTTGCGGTAGCCGAACTCGTAATCCCGCTCGAGCGCGACGTCTTCACCCGCAGCCTGATCCGGGAATTGGCAGGCACTCTCGAGGAGGTGGTCGGCCTGCAGGAGGCGTCCGGCTTCATCAGCGTCGTCGGCGGCCGCATCGGCGAGCAGATTGACCGGGACTACCGTGAGGCGCTCGGCGTCGGTCGGCTGACCCGTGAGCAGGTGGTCGAGGTCTTGGTCGACCTCAAGCGGCGGATCCAGGGCGACTTCTCCGTCGTCGAGGCGTCCGAGGAACGCCTCGTGCTGGTCAATCGTCTCTGCCCCTTCGCCGAGAAGGTGATCGGCCGCCCGTCAATGTGCATGATGACCAGTAACGTCTTCGGCCGCATCGCCGCCGACAACCTCGGCTACGCCAAGGTGGAACTGGCTCAGAGCATCGCCGAGGGCCATTCGGGCTGCCGGGTGGTGGTGCACCTGGAGCAGACGCCGGACACCGCGGCGGCGGCGGGCCGCGAGTATTTCCGGGCGGCCGACCCCGGCCCGTGAACGCGGTGGCCGCCTTCGTCGAGACGGCCAATGCGGTCGAGGAAACGATGCTCCTCGTGACGCCCTCCGGCGAGATCGTTGCGGCCAACCGGGCCGCCGTCGCCGAGTTCGGGACCGAGATTTTGGCGACGCGGCGCCTTGGCGACTTCCTGGCGGGCGAGTCTTGGCGGCTTGCCGATTTCCTGCACCGCTGCTCCGGAGGCAAGGAGGCGATCCCCGCGGTGCTCGCCTTCAGGGCCGCCGGGTGGGACGGGACCCGGGAGTTTCGCGTCGACGGGGCGTTGTTCCGGCCCGATCCGGACCTGCCACTACTGTTGCGGCTGCGGATGCGGCCAAAGGAGGCGGCTACACGCTCCTTCGGGCTGCTGACACGGCAGGTCGAGGAGCTCAACCGCGAGATCGACCGGCGCAGGCGCTACGAAGCCGAACTGACCGAGGCCCTACGCGGGCAGGTTGCCCTGCTGCAGGAGCTGCAGCACCGGGTACGCAACACAATACAACTCTTCCTGGGGCTGCTGAACCGCGAAGCCAGGCAGGCAGGAGGCGGTCCGCCGAACCTCCGGGACCTCGCCGCCCGCTTCCAGGCCGTTGGCTTCGTGCAGAAGCAGGTTGGCGCCAGTCACGCAGCGCTGAACCACATCGATATTGCCCAGCTGGCCAGCGACCTCGTCGCCTTCCGTCACCCCGACACGGGAGGAGAGAACGCGTTCGGGGTGGACGTCGAGCCCATCGTCGTTCCGGTCGAGGTGGCCACGCCGTTGGCCCTGCTGCTCAACGAATGCCTAGCGGCCACGCTACCGAGGCGTCCAGGCCTGATCGCCGGAGGTGCCGATGGGGCCGGTCGCCTTCGCCTTGCCCTAAGCCAGGACGGCGCCGCCGAAGCCTTCGCCGCGGCTGCGCGCAAACCCCTGGCGGGCATGCTTGCGGCTCAGCTTCAAGGCTCCGTTGCGAGCGACATCAGTCAGGGCAAGCCAACGCTCGTCATCGGCTTCCCGCACCCGATGTCGCTGGCGCCGTTCTCCGCCGCTGAGCCCACCGTTTCCCGGCGCTGACCGCCGAGTGATGCGGCATACCCAAGGCGAGCAAGCAGCCTGCAGGACGGGTTTGCGGAACCGTCCTGTTGATCCAGATGCCTCGACGCGCAGCGGACCCTCAAGGAGACGAAAAGGGTTGCGAGTGAGCCGATCCAGTCGATCCAGCCAACTCGCTGCGCGCCCGCCAGCGTTGCGGAAGTGCATGTCCAGCGTACGACCCGAACGCACGGTCAACGGTGCCACCAGTTGCTAAAGAATTCCCCCCAAACCTTCCGAAACCCTAACGCCTGATTCGGAACTCCCGCCAGTTCACACGGTTACTGCAATGCTGCGGCGCAGCAAATCAGCTTACGGGTCGAGTGCCCCGGTGCCGGTATGCGTCGATGCCCTTCCTTTGTGTCTCAGGCGCGGCCAAGGGCCGATCGCACACCCTGTCACGTCGTAAGGATTACCTTGAACTTCTTCACAGCCGCCGAAGCATTGACGCGCAGCCGCGCCGCACAGGTCGGCGTAGCCGCCTTGGGTGCCCTTGCCGTCGCCAATTACGTCATGGCGCGTGACGCCGAGCGCAGGCACCCACCTCGCGGCCGCTTCGTCGAGGTCGACGGCGTTCGGCTGCACTACACCGACCGGGGCACCGGCGACCCCGTCGTGCTCATCCACGGCAACGCCGTGTCGGGGGACGAACTACGACACCAGCGGTGTGACCGATCTCCTGCTCCGGACCAACCGGGTCATCGTCTTCGATCGGCCTGGCTTCGGCCACAGCGAACGTCCGCGCGGTCGTGCGTGGACCGCCATGGAGCGGCCCAGCGACAGGCTGAGCGCGCTCCGGGAAGTTCTCGCAGGGAGGTGCGGGATGCCGGTGGTTGTGGCCGCGGAGACTGAGAGGTTCCAGCCGGGCACGTGTTACATCGGCGAGCCCGATGGACACCTCACCCTGGTCGATCACAACCTGGCCGCGCTCGTCCCAGGCTCGGGGCACCGGCTGCGCAACCGCACTATCGACACATTGTTCGTCTCGGTTGCCCGCCACGCCGGGCGGCGGGCGTTGGGCGTCGTCCTTTCCGGCTCGCTCGACGACGGCTCCCGGGGGCTGGCTGCCATCCACGCGGCGGGAGGCCTGACCATGGTCCTCGACCCAGGCGGCAAGCCGCGTGGAATGCAACAGAACGCCATCGATTTCGACGGCCCCATAAGCCTCGTCGGCACCGCCACGGCAATCGCCGGTGCCATCGGCCGGGTGCTAGAGGAGGCTTCGGGAAAGCCGTATCTCGGTCCCAGCCCGCCAGCGTCCGAACCCATCTGACCGCCGCGGCTCGAGGATGGGTTCCACGGTGCCAGGCTTCCGAACGGCTGTTTCGGCAGCCCTGCCCTTCGGGTTCAAGAGCGCCCCTGCCATCTTGTGCGCCCGACTCCAGATCCCGGGTCATTGCACGGAAGGCCTAAGGCTTTAGATTCCAGGCATGCGCCTCCGGGACATGACCGACTTTGCCTTCTCCACGCGCCATCGAGACCTCGGATGAAGGCCGCCGCCCATCCGGCTGTCGGCGGAGGTTGGGCCTAAGGTGCGCGGCGCGCCAGAACTTGTCTTCCTCCAGGGTGGCGGCGGGGTCGGGGCGCTTATGCGCTCGATGGACTGGTCGGCGTCGCCACTTGGCGCTCCCCGTGGCTGGCCGCAGTCGTTGCGGTCCGTTGTCACTCTGCTGCTCAGCTCGAAGTCCCCAATGTTCGTCGTGTGGGGCCCCGAACTGGCCTTCCTCTACAACGACCCCTACCTGGAGATCCTGGGCGCCAAGCACCCCGCTGCCCTTGGCGGCCGGTTCCGCACCATCTGGTCCGAAGTGTGGCCGGACATAGAGTCCTTGGTGGCCACCGCGCTGGCGGGGGAGGCGCTTTACCGTGAGGACATGCCTTTGGTCCTCAATCGCCACGGTGACGAGGAGGCTTGCTGGTTCACCTTCTCCTACTCGCCAGTGAGCGACGAAGGCGGCTCGGTGACCGGATTGCTGTGCATCATGTCCGAGACGACCGGCAAGGTGCTTGCGGAACGGCGCAACGCCTTCCTCGTCGGGCTCGAGGAGCGGCTTCGAAGCCTGACGGCTCCGCGGGAAGTCACGGCGGCGGCCGCCGAGTTCCTCGGCCGCCAGCTCCATGCCGGACGCGTGGGCTACGGCGACATCGACGCCCAGCAGAAGGTTGTCTCGGTCGAGCGGGACTGGACCCGCGACGGGACGGTGGCCAGCCTGGCGGGCGAGGCGCGCGTCCTCGACGGTTTCGGCCCTGCGGTCATCGCCGAACTCAAGGCGGGACGGACGCTCGTCGTCGAGGATTGCTACGCGGATCCCCGCGTCAGCGAAGCCCATGCTGCGACCTGGGATAGCATCGGGTGCCGCGCGCTCATCGTGGCTCCCCTCATCAAGGAGGGGCACCTGAGGGCTATCCTCTATGTCCATGATGGGGGTGCCCGGCGCTGGGGACCGGGCGATGCGGCCTTGGTCCGGGACACGGCTGAACGGACCTGGGCTGCGGCGGAACGAGGCCGGGCCGAGGCCGCGCTGCGCGACAGTGAGGCGCGGCTGCGCAGCCTGAATGCCGACCTGGAGCGGCAGGTCATCGAGCGCACCCAGGCGCGCGGTCGCACCTGGCAGCTCAGCCCCGACCTGCTGGGAGCGCTGAATTCGAACGGCTATTTGGAGACCTCGAACCCCGCTTGGCAGACCGTCCTCGGCTGGTCCGAGGCCGAGATGGCCAACACATCCATCTTCGAGCTGCTGCACCCGGACGACGTGGAGCGGACCTGGGCGGGGTTCCAGCTGACTCAGCAGGGTCAGCCAGCGATCCGATCCGAGAACCGGTACCGCTGCAAGGACGGCACCTACCGCTGGATCTCCTGGGTCGGCATTCCCGAGGAGGGTATGGTCTACTGCACCGGCCGCGACGTCACCGAGGAGAAGCAGCAGGCCAAGGAGCTGGCCGAGCGCACCGCCGAGCGCGACCACCTATGGCAATCCTCGCCGGACCTGCTGCTGGTCATGGATTTCACCGGCGTCTTCCGCAGGGTAAACCCGGCCTGGACCGCAATCCTTGGCTTCGAGGCGGAGGAACTGGTCGGAACACGGGTCGACCGGCTGGTCCATCCGGACGACATCGAGCTGACTGAGGCGGCGCTGGTGCGGGCAGCAGGAGGGCCGCTGCCGGTTGTCGAGAACCGCTACCGGCACAGGGACGGCTCCTACCGCTGGATATCCTGGGTGGCGGCGCCGCAGGGCGGGATGATCTACGCCATCGGACGGCATGTCACGGTTGAGAAGGAGCAGGCAGACGCGTTGCGGCAGGCCGAGGATGCGCTGCGACAGTCACAGAAGATGGAGGCGGTGGGCCAGCTCACCGGCGGCCTCGCGCACGACTTCAACAACCTGCTGGCGGGCATCTCGGGCAGCCTGCAGATGATGCAGGCTCGCATGGCGCAGGGACGGCTGGGCGAGTTGGACCGCTACATCGCGGCGGCGCTCGGGGCGTCCAGGCGCGCAGCGGCGCTGACCCACCGGCTGCTGGCCTTCACGCGCAGGCAGACGCTTGAGCCGAAGCCGACCGACGTCAACCGCTTGGTGGCGGGGATGGAGGAGTTGGTTCGGCGCACCATGAGCCCGGCGATCGAGGTCGAGATCGTCGGCGCCGCCGGACTTTGGGCCACCTTGGTGGATCCAAACCAGCTCGAGAACGCCCTGCTGAACCTCTGCATCAATGCCCGCGACGCGATGCCGGGCGGCGGACGGCTCACGGTCGAGACGGCCAACCGTTGGCTCGACGAGCGGGCGGCGCGCACGCGCGACCTGCCACCGGGGCAGTATGTCTCTCTCTGCGTGAGCGACACGGGCACCGGCATGACGCCCGACGTCGTCTCCCGCGCCTTCGACCCCTTCTTCACCACCAAGCCGATCGGCATGGGTACTGGCCTTGGCCTGTCCATGATCTACGGCTTCGTGCGCCAGTCCGGCGGGCAGGCTCGCATCTACTCCGAGCCTGGGCAGGGCGCGATGGTCTGCCTCTACCTGCCGAGGCACCATGGCAAGGCCGAAGCCGAGCGGGAGGTTCAAGACCAGATCACGGTGCCGCGCGCCAAGCAGGGCGAGACCGTCCTAGTGGTGGATGACGAGCCAACGGTGCTCATGCTGGTCACCGACGTTCTTTCTGATCTCGGATACACGGCGATCGAGGCGGCCGACGCCGCCGCTGGGCTGCAGGTGCTGGAGTCTGACGCCCGGATTGACCTGTTGGTTACCGATGTCGGCCTGCCCGGCGGGTTGAACGGGCGCCAGCTTGCCGACGCGGCCCGCGTGCACCGCCCGGGGTTGAAAGTGCTGTTCATCACCGGCTATGCCGAGAACGCTGTGCTGAGCCATGGGCATCTCGACCCCGGCATGCACGTGCTGACCAAACCCTTCGCCATCGAGGACATGGCCAACCGAATTAAGCAGCTCGTCGTCGAGGGGTAGCGGCGGGCCGCAAGCCGTTAGTGCCGCGCCCCCAACCTTCCTTAGAACTGAGCTGGTGTGTCCCGACGTGGAGACGGCAAGCGTCCGCATGGTCTGCAAAGCCTGATGGAGACCTCAGGCTTCGAGGGCTCGCGCCCCCGTCACGGCACGCCCGGCTGCACGGATTTGGAACCTGTTGCGTTATGCGTCCATGTGATGGTGCACCTTGGCAAGACCGCGTCCCCGCCAAGCGAAGCGCCAAGGGCAACAACTTTGGAACCATAGGAGGAAGGCGGGGTTCGAGCATCGAGCGGCCTCCAGCGACGAGAACGGGGCCACGACACGGACCCCCAGGACATGGCAGACCCGAATCAAGAAGAAGGCGAGCAGCGAGAGACCGATGAACTCACCGGCATGGCCGGATGGTCAGGACAGCAGGAACTCGCGCTTCTCCGTTCGGCCATACGGGCCATTGGCGAGGCCATCATCATCACGGGCCCGGACCTCGACCCGCCGGGCCCGCTGATCGAGTATGTCAATCCGGGTTTCGAGCACATGACCGGCTACGCTGCCAGCGAGGTCATTGGGAAATCGCCCCGCCTGCTGCAAGGCCCGAACACCGACCGCGCCGAACTTGATCGCCTGCGGGGGGCGCTCAGCGCGGGCTGTCCCTTCCGTGGCAACGCCATCAACTACCGCAAGGACGGGACCGAGTACGCGGTCGAGTGGGTTATCACCCCGGTCCTGGACGCTGGGCGCGTCGCGCACTGGATCGCGGCGCAACGCGACGTGACCGAGCGCAGGCGCGCCGAAGAACGCCAGCAGCGGATGGTCGATGAGCTCAATCATCGCGTCAACAACTCGCTCACGGCGGTGCAATCGGTCGCTGCGCAGACCCTTCAAGACGGACAGCGCAGCGTCGGCGAGATGCGAGAGGCCTTCCGGAACCGGTTGCTGGCCTTGTCCCGCGTGCATGTCCTGCTCGCCCGCGAGCATTGGGAGGGCGTGCCGCTCAAGAGTCTCGCCGCGGGACAGCTAAGCCCCCGGCGCGACCTTGCCAGCGGCCGCATCGATATCGCCGGTCCCGATGTCCGCATCGGCCCCGGTGCCGCGGTTGCTCTCGGCATGGCGTTTCACGAGCTGGCGACCAACGCCCTTCGGCACGGCGCCCTGTCGTCGCAGAGCGGTCACGTCCGGCTCCAGTGGTCCATCGAACCGGGACCGGAAGGTGGGCACCTCCGGTTGCAGTGGACCGAGGAGGACGGCCCACCGGTGCCGTCGCCGCCGCCGCGCCGGGGCTTCGGCTCGCGGTTGCTGGAGCGGGGCCTGGCTCATGGGATACAGGCCGGGGTGCGGCTGCTGTTCGAAACTTCGGGTCTCCGATGCGAAGTGGACGCGCCCCTTAAGGCCGTGGCTGGCACGAAGCGGTGACGACGAGTGGAAGCTAGACCTTCCGCCTGTAGTCCCACCAGCAGCAGCACCGGCACCTCCACTGGGCCAGCGCGCGGCATCCCGGCGAGGCGTCCGGGTTGAGTTGCGGCTGGTCGGCAACGGGCAGGTGCGGCTTCGGATCGAGGACGACGGCGTCGGCCTGCCGCCAGGGCGTCGGGAGGGCTCGCTCGGGCTGC
>NZ_JCACHU010000162.1:0-17886 GCF_059504005.1 Belnapia sp.
CGCAAGCGCGGGAAGGGACGAATGCGTCCAGGCCCCTGACCCATGCAACACGCTGTCAGTGCGCCCATACCGTCGACCGATGCAACAAAGTGCCGGGACGCCCCGGCTTAGCCAGTCACTCGCTCCGCCGCCTCAGCCCCCGCAAATGGCCAAACTCTAGGTCAGTAATTCGTGTGATAGAACTGGTCGAAGCGCGCCGGCACTTTGCCCTGCCGCACTGGATGATCAAAGACGTGTGCGAAATAGATGCAGTGATGCCATAGTCGGGGAAAGTCGTCGGTACGGATGATCTTCTGCTCAATCTTGCGCAGCGGATGGCGCTCGTTGAACTCGCGGATCGCCAAGCCCTCCCCAGCATAGCTGGTCTGCAGCACGTTAAGATAGGAATCGTCCACCCAGACCGGTATGACGGGCGCGAGATGCGTCGCCTCCGCCTCGAAAAGCCGTAAAGCCGAGACGGACGAGTGGTACTGGTCCACATCGAGAGAGACGAAACCGATCGGCGCCTCGGCACTGCCATGCTCGCGCAGGAACGGCGCGAGCGTGTTCTTGCAGTCGCCGATAATCAGACGGCAGTTCGGCGGCAGTTGCGTCGCGAGCTCCTCGAAATTCGGCATGGCGAGCGTACCACTGCCCCAGAGCTCCGGATGGTCGCGCCAGTCGGCAACTTCCGGCAAACCGGCGCCAGTGTCGAAGCCGAAAATGCGGAACTCCACTCCCAATGTCTGCTGCAAGAAATCTGCGATCTCGCAGAGGTTGTTCAGCCCGGCACCATACCAGACACCGAACTCCACAATGGTGACCTTGGACAGCGACATGCGCAGCGCCGTCTCGGCCGCCAGCACCATGCAGTAGGCGTAGTGCCCGCGGTGGAACAGGTTCTGGCGGACGGCGCGGTACCCTATCTGCCGGCTCCTTTCCTCTGAAGCCGGAACAAGACCGGTGAGTGTCCGATGTGCGCGGCCGGGCTCGGCGCAGGTGATGACCTGAGCGGGCGAGAGCCCCTTGTTCCGCAGGAAAGCGATCGGCTCGGCATACTCCCCGATCGGATCCTCCGTGACGATGGTAGCCTCTAGCCGGTCAAGAGCGATCCCGTCGAAGTTAAGGACCCGATGCCCATTCAGATCACCGCCGGCACGCTCCGGCCGCCGGTCGGCGAGGACGACATCGGGATGGCCCACCAGCCGGTAGAGCTCTATCAACCCGACGGCGCGCGGCTCTGCGCCGAGGAGGAGGATCCTGGGCGAGGGGGCAGGCTCGTGCGGCATAGGTGCCGGGTCCGGTGCCGCAGGCAGCGGCGGAGCTTCTGGCTGGGCCTGTCTGGACCGGGTGATCCAGCGCAGCATGTTACGTGTGGGCATAGGTTTAGGGCTCTCCGTGCGGATAGTACCGTGCCGGCCGGGCGACGCCACTTGCAGCAGGAAGCGCCGACACGCCCGGATGTTGCCGCGACTGACCGGACTGTGCTGCGACATGGAGGGCTGCGCCTGGGCGAGGAGAGCCTTGCCGCCCGTCAGTCCGTCCGAGCCGACCAACACTCGCGGCCCGTTCTCGTCGGGGCGGCGGTAGTCCACTGATTAGGCCATATCGGGTGTTGCCTTTAGCGTTTCGGTTGGATTGCTCCTCCTACGTGCAATGTGACCTGTTCGTTGCAGTACCAGACGGGGTGGAGCGCAACTTTCAACACAAAAAGGCCGTTCTAGGAAGAGTGCAGCTCGGCTGATTCTGGAACGAGCGCAGTGGGCGAAGAGTACAGTGGCAAATGCTCCCGGCATATCAACGCCGAGGATGATTCAATGCGTCGTATTGAAAAGCGTCAGTGTGACTATGGCTCGGCCGCGTGAGCTTGACTGGGAGCATGAGTCGGATGTGGTTGCACCGTTGATCCTCGACATTAAGGACGTGCAACATCTGGCCTTTACCTATTCTGTAGAGGGCCGGCGCATCACGACGCGCAGCGGCATGGTCGGCTTCCCACTCGTGCGGCACTTCGCGCATCTCTTTAACGGCACGCTGGTGCGCGCGGAAGCCTTCGCACGCTTCGGCATTCCCGATTACCGCCTGTTTCTGCGCGGCGAGAAGATCGATTTCCTGCACCGCATGCGCCGTGGTGGTGGGCTGATCATGACCGTGACCGACGGAGGATTTCCGTCCCATGGAGCAGCTGGAGGATGTCGGCCCGGCGCAAGTCCGGCTACGCGCGCCGCCGTCCGGAAATCGGCGCCGCGGAACTGATGACCAAGCCCGCCACCGACCCGATGCGTGATGCTCCGCGCTACCCCGACCCGGCCGATCGGTTGCCCGCGCCGGCACTGCCAGCCGCCACGCCACCGGCCGGGCCGCCGGGAGCGGTGCAGACTACCCTGCAGCGCCTGGCCGATCTGCTTGCGCAGGTGCTGAGCGTGGATGCTGCGGTCTGCAGCACGCCAGCGGCGGATACAGCGCCTTGGCATGCACCGGCGCTCTCGGATGCCGTGCTGCAGGAAGTACGGTTCGATGCTCCCCGCTCCGGCTCGCGCGCCGCCTATGGCATTCTGGCGGGCCGCGTGCAGACACTGGCCTCCGGCATCCTGCTCTCCGAAGGTGCGCGGGTGTCCTTCAGCGCCTATCTCAACAGCTTCTACGAACACTACTGGGCTCTGCATGCGCCGGTCCAGAACCTCACCTTGCGGCTCTTTGGCAGTGGCGAGGCGGCGGTGGAATTGTTCCGCGCGCTGCCCGACGGCTCGGCTTACTGCATCGGCCGGCAGCGGCTGGTACTCGACCCGCAGCATGGCGCGACGACCACCATCACGCTCGACCCCATGCCGGCCGGCGCGGGTCGCATTTTCTTCGAAATCACCGCGACCTCCGGCGTGACCCTCCGCGCCGGGCGGCTGGAGACGGGCACACCAACGCGGCAGACAGTGCGGCTAGGCATCGGGCTCTGCACCTTCAACCGTGAGGTGCAGCTTGCCAGCAACCTCCGGCGCCTGACACAGTCCGCTTACTGGCATTGGGCAAAGCCGCGTATTGTCATTGTTAATCAGGGCCACCGCTTCGCCTCCACAGAGATGGCAGCGCTGCTGGCCGAAATATCAGAGAGTACTAGGGTCGTTGAGCAAGCGAATCTTGGCGGCGCCGGCGGCTTCACCCGAGCGGCAATGGAAATCGTGCAGGAGGGCGCCTGCTCCCACGTGCTGTTCATGGACGACGATATTGAATTCGATCCGGCGGTGCTGGTGACCACGCACGCCTTCGCTGCCCGCACCACGGCGCCGACTGTGATCGGCGGTGCCATGGTGGACCTGTTCCGCCCGACCACGATGTACGAGGCTGGTGCGGTGGTCGACGCCAACAACATTTTGCGCGCGGCGCTGCACAATCGTCCGCTCGACCAGCCGCAGCTGCTGAACGAGCTAGCGCGCGAGGTGCCCTGCCACTTCAATGGCTGGTGGTACTGTGCCATCCCGGCCGAGCTGTTCCGCGAGTACGGGCTGCCCCTGCCGATCTTCATCCGCGGCGACGACATGGAATACGGCACGCGGCTGATGCGCCGCGGCGTGCCCACCGTCTCGCTGCCGCCCGTCGCAGTCTGGCACGAGCCCTTCTACGCCAAGGCGCCGGGCTGGCAGCTCTACTACGATCTGCGCAACCGCCTGATCTTCGCGGCCTGCCATCGTCCCTTCGTTCGACTCGACCGTAGCGTGGTCATCCTGCGGCGCTTGGTCGATAGTCTGCTGAAGCACGATTACCAGCATGCCGAGCTGGTGATCCGCGCGATCGAGGATTTCCTTGCGGGTCCCGCGGTGCTGGAGGCGCCGATGGATACGCTGCACCGGGAGATCGCGGCACTTGCCGCCGCACATGCGCCTGAGCGGCCTCGCTCCACGGTCGGCATGAAGGCGGCGGACTGGCGGGCGCCGCCGCACGGGTTATGGCGGCGTGCCACGCTGGCTATCGGCATGGCGGCGCTTTGGCTCGGCTTGGTGCGAAGGCGGCTGCGTCCCGACCATTTCTTCATTGACCAGTGGCATCCTTGGATGACCATGCATGTCTCGCAATACGGACTGTCGGACCGGATGCAGTCCTACGTAAACATCTACCGCTACGACCGCGTGCGGCTGCGGGGCGGGCTGCGGCGCGGTTTGGCAGCGGTTTGGCGCTACCATAGAGAGGCCGGTCGGGCTGCCGGGCAGTGGCGCGCGGCACATGCGGAATTGACAAGCTGGCCGCGTTGGACCCGGCTGCTTGGGCTGGACCGCGATTCCGAGCTTACGGCGCCCGTAACACAAGAGATCACGGAGGCCGTGACGGGTCAGGCCAGATCCTGATGTTGGGCCTGCCCACAGAGCGTGAAAAATGGGGGGAAGCTGGCTGTTGCTCGCGCATGTTCCGGACCAACGGGCGGGGAGATGAGGCCTGATCTCCCACTCGGAAATCTGCCCCCCACAGTTCTGCATACTCTTCGCTGGACCGGGTGAGCCCGAGCATCCTAGCCAGCATCATCGTTCTGAGGATGGCAGCATTGCCCCGCAGATCCCAAAGACGCGCAAGGAGGCCGGCATGACCCCACTTTGCCTGCCGAAGCTCGCCCCCGCGGCAGATGCACTGCAGGTCGTGACCGCCGCGCGGCGCGACGCGCAACGTATTCCGCGAGACTGGCGAAACCGGCTCGGCGGTGTCCTCCGGGACCTGCCCGCTATGTCGGGACTCGCGCCTATGCAGGTCATGGCGCACGGCACGGTCCTGACCGGCGCGTACCGGTTCGGCCTGAAAACGCCTAGACCTACGAGCGAAAACGACCCGCACCAGAAATTCTTCATCCGGCTTCAGGACTGCAGTGATTTCGTCATCGACGGGCTCACCCTGTGCCGCGGCCGCAACGCGATCCTACTACATCGGTGCCGGCGGTTCCGGATCCTAAACATCGACCTGTCCGACCTGGACGGCTACGGCATCATCCTGTTCGACTGTTCGGAATTCGAGGTGGCCGGTATCCGTGCTCGCAACCTGCTTTGCTCCGCCGTCATGGCGCTCGGTGACACGAGCATAGGCCTGATCCATCGAGTGAATGCGTGCGGCGGGCGCGGCTTCCTCAATTGCGATGCTGCCATCCACTTGTCGCAGTGCACGCATGCGGTAACAGAGGAGGACGTGCCCGAGTGCAATCACGAGGCGTACAGCATTATCGAGAAGACCAAGCGCCCACACTGCATCGAGATGTCCAGGATGTGCCTGCAAGGCAACCGGGCGCAGGCGATCTACCTCGAAGGCGCTATAGCCTGCCGTATCTCCCGTTCCCTCCTCGACAGTTGCAACAAGGAAGGCATCTGCTTCGATTGGGGTACGGCCTGCTGCGAACTGACTCAGAGCATTGTGTCGCGCAATGGCAGGCGAGCAGCGATGACAGTGGCAGAAATCCACGCTGACTTCATTGAGCGGTTCCCGCTGCTGTCGGACAACTCTTCCTCAATCAAGCTGCCCGGCATTTCCCTGGACAATGCTGCCTTCAACACCGTCAACTGCAACTTGGTGGCCGGAAATTACGGTGGTGCGGTGAAGCTCATCAGGGCTTGTGCCGGAAACCGCTTCCACTGGAATCTCGGCGGCTCCAACACGCGTGGCAGCAACGAGCATATTAGCTTCGCTTGGTTCAGCGACCTGGGCGCGGGCGACCTATTAGGCGAGTTCGCCGGCATTCCGCCCTGCGATATTGGCCCCTCATACGAGAACATATACCGGCATAACCGCATCCTGGGCTGATCGGCGACGGCGGGTTCGCATGGGCGACTTGTGCGCTCAACGACACCGTCAGGTTGAGCGCGGCTTGGAAAATGAACCCCGGTCCACCCACCTCGGAGATAATGACCTACATTCTTCACCAAAGGTAAACGTGCAAGAATGCGGCCATGGTGCACGGACGGGCCCGACTGGCATTGCTGGAGTAGGATAGGATCCGGGCCATGCCCGATCTCGTCGAGGGGCGCCCTGTTTGCCGTTCAAAGCGAATACCGATCGCCGGCACCACATTCCACGCCAGCAACACAAGGTGGCGAACTGGCCCATCTACGAAGCTGGCCTGCAGGCACGTGGCAGCCTGGCCGTGTGGTTCACGCTGGAGGCGATCAAGGCATAGCGGGCTGAGCCGCGGACCACCTGGGGTGTACAGCCGCGCTACTCCGGCCTAGCGATCACCACGGCGCTGACCTTGCGGACTGTGTTCCACTTGGCGCTGCGCCAGACGGAAGGCCTCATTGCCTCCATCATTGGCCTGCTTGGCCTCGACCTCCCCGTACCCGACCACAGCACGATGAGCCGCCGAGCGGAGACGCTGGAGGTACCGCGCCCGTGTCGTGGGCGCGAGCCCGTCCACCTGCTGGTGGACAGCACGGGGTTGAAGCTTTGTGGTCCCGGCGAGTGACTGGTGGAGAAGCACGGCATGAGGGCACGGCGCGGATGGCGCAAGCTTCATCTCGCCACCGACGCCGACACCGGGCTCATCGTTGCATCGGAGCTGACCAACCGGAAGCAGGCGCCGATATAGGTGTCGAAGGAGATCGCGGCGCCGCCGGCCAGCTCCAGCAGGCCGCCTTCCTCCCGGCAGGCCTCCGGCTGCCTGGCCGCCCGGTTTAGCGGGCGCAGGTAGAACGGGCGCAGCGAGACCTCATGGCCGAAGCGGAGGCGTTGCAGCACCAGTCCCTCGGCGTCGACGTCATGCCGGCCTTGCGGCATGGCGAAGGGGGCGATTTGATCCATGTGCGATCTCTATCCCGCCTGCCGTGCAGCCTGCGCCACCGGCTCGGCGAGGCGCTCGCCCTCGGGCGGATGGGCGCAGTCGCCGGGGTCTGGCGCGACGACGAGCAGATGGCTGCGCCGCGGCGCCGGCCGGCGCATGAAGCCGCCCCACCAGCCCCCGGCCGTCAGGCGGAGCCACCGCCCGAACCCCGCCGTATCGGGTCGGCGGCGCAGCAGGAAATGGCAGCCGTAGCGGATGATGTCTGCGGCCAGGTAGTGCCACATGCCGTAGCGGCTGAAGATGTATCCGCGGTTGCGGAACTGCACGCGCTGCTTCGCCTCGCCGAGCGGCAGGGTGGCGTAGAAGCGGCCACGCAGGATCGGGTGGATCTCGGGCCTGGCGCCGGGATGGAGGAATAGCGCGCCGGTCGCAATGCGCACCGCGATGCCGGCCCGGAGCGCGCGCAGCAGGAACTCCACCTCGTCGCCGCGTGCGACGAAGCGTGGGTCGGGCAGGCCGATCGCCCGGAAGGTCTCCGCCCGGACGAGGGCGCCGTTGAAGAGATGGGCGAACCCCGCGATGCTCGCTGCGCCATCGAGGTCATCAGCGAGGAAGCGGGTACGCCCGGCGATGCGGATCGGGAAGGCGAGCCGCCGCGGATCGTCTTGGTCGAGCACCAGCGGGGCGGCGAGGTCGGTGCCGGCCTCGACAAGGCCGGTCAACTGCTCGAGGCAGTCTTCGGCGACCGGGAGCGCATCGTCATCCATCAGCCAGACGAGGTCGGCGCCCATCGCCAGCGCCGCCTCGATCCCGGTGCAATACGCCGCGGCGCCGCCGAGATTGGTGGTGTGGCGGAGATGCCTTACGCCGGGGAAGGCTGCGATGGCATCTGCCGTGGCGAAGCCCGGGCTCGCATCGTCGACGACGATGACGGTGTCTGGCGCGCATCGCTGGGCCTGCAGCGCGGCGAGGCAGCGGCGCAGCAGCGGTGCCCGGTCATAGGTGACGACGACCGCGATGGTGCGCTTTGCGTGTGACAGCATCCGCTCCATACCTGCTTGGCGTCGAGGTGAAAATTCCAAATAACTTGAAGTCGCGGTGCGATCAGTATTGATACGACGGAAGCCACGTACGAAATCGCACACTTAAAATGCGGGGCGACTGACGCCATCTTCTAAGCAGCGGGAAGCAGGCCGGTTACTGACCTCACGCGGCATTGAACTTTCCCCGGTGCTCTTGTCCGGTAGAGCCACCAAGCTATTCGTGGGGTTGAGCCAGCCGTCTTGGCCGCGGTGAGCCCGATCAAGGCAGGCGAACGGCAGGCGGTGCTGCGTTGCGGCTCAGTCTCGCCGAACATGTCCCAGCGCCATGCCGCGCCTGCCACTCGCGTCCTGAGCGAACGGAATCAAGTCAAGGCGACTTCGTCAGCGGGGGTGATAGGCCAGGGTAACGCACCGCGCCAATCTTGTGTTTCGGCCAAATGCGGAACGGCCACTGCGTCCGACGTTTATGCCGCAGACTCGGACGAGAGAGTGTTGTGACAAAGCAGCAGTCCATTGCGCGCCCGCTTCGCGTTGTCATTCTCGGCGCCGGGTTAGGTGGACTCGAAGCAGCGCGCCCTGGCTCGTGCGCGCTGCGAGATCACCCTTGGTGGACCGCCACAACCACCATCTGTTCCAGCCGCTGCTGTACCAGGTGGCGACGGCGGCGTTGTCACCGGGCGACATCGCCTGGCCGATCCGTGCCATTTTTTATCGACAGCGTAACGTTGTCGTTGTAATGGCCGAGGTGACCGGTATCGACACCGCCGCGCAGGTAATCCATGCCGGTGACGACTTGGCTCTTCCCTATGACACGCTGGTCCTGGCGACCGGTGCGACACATTCCTATTTCGGCCGTGACGACTGGGCTCCCGTCGCTCCGGGCCTCAAGACTATCGAGGATGCAATCGATATCCGTCGCCGTCTCTTGATGGCTTTTGAGCGCGCCGAGGTCACTGAGGATGCGGACGAGTGCCGTCGCCTGCTGACCTTCGTGGTGATCGGCGGTGGCCCGACTGGTGTCGAACTCGCAGGCGCCATGGTCGAGCTTGCCCGCCAGCAATGCTGCGAGAATTCCGACGCATCGATCCCACCGCGGCACGAGTCGTGCTGATCGAGGCTGGGCCGCGCCTGCTGCCGACCTTTCCGGAGGAACTGGGCCAGGTAGCTCGGACCTCGCTGGAGCGCATGGGGGTGCAGGTGCTGACCAGCATGCGGGTCACCGAATGCGGTGCGGCCGCCGTGGTGTGCGGTCACGAGAAGATCGTCGCCGGCACCATCGTCTGGGCGGCCGGTGTTGTCGCATCTCCTGCCGGTGCCTGGATCGAAGCCGAATGCGACCGGGCCGGGCGCATCCGGGTAGGGTCCGACCTGACGGTGCCCGGCCAGCCGCAGATCTTCGCGGTTGGCGACTTGGCTGCAGTGCAGGATGCGACCGGCCGCGCGGTCCCGGGCAATGCACCGGCAGCGAAGCAAATGGGCCGCCATGTCGGCCGGGTGCTGGCAGCCCGCGCCGCAGGCGCATCGGAGCCCGGCCCCTTCACCTATCGCCATCACGGCGACCTCGCCACCATCGGCCGGCGCTCCGCCGTCGTGACGCTGGATAGTATCCGGCTGACGGGACTGATTGGCTGGTGGTTCTGGGGCATCGCCCATGTTTGGTACCTGATCGGCTTCCGCAGCCGTGTCGTCGTCTCCTTCGAGTGGCTGTGGAGCTACCTGACCTTCCAGCGTGGCGCCAGGCTGATCACCGGACGCGAACCACGCGGCGGCAACGCGGCCAGCGTACCAGGGCAGGCGACGGCGGTCAGGCAGAGCAATCCACACAACTCTGCACCCAAGGCGTCGGCGACCGCAGGTCCAAACCGTCTTGCATCGGCAGCGGCCACGGCCACGGCCAGCAAGTAGTCCGAAGCTTCTATGTTTGACCGCAAGTGCGAGATGATGCCAGTGCCATAAGGCAGGCCTCGCAAGCCGGCGTGCGGCTCGATCTAGCGCGGCCATAACTCCAGCAACCCGGCACTGGCCTCCTTCCACACCCTCAGAGAATGGCCGCAGGCATTGATGAACGGCTGCTCCCGCTGTTCCCAGCCGCATTTCTGACGGAGCGCCACGCGCGGCACCTTTATCCTTTCTCCCGTCCCGATCCCTTCAGCCGCAGTAGCGTTCGTCCCCAAGGCACTCAGGCCGGGCGCCCAGGAGGACCAACCATGTCGGATCTGCACAATGGCGCCATCCCTGGAGAGAAGCCGGACGAAGCGGAGATCGGCCAGCTGATCCGCGCCTCTGCTGAAGCGCTGCCACCGCTCGAGGATGCCGAAGCCTTTGGCGCCGCCTTCGACCGCTTCGCCGGGGCACGGGTCGTTCTACTGGGCGAGGCGACACACGGCACGAGCGAGTTCTACCGCGCCCGTGCCGCCATCACCCGCCGCCTCGTCGAGCAGCACGGCTTTTGCATCGTTGCCGTCGAGGCCGATTGGCCCGATGCCGCACGCATCGACCGCTGGGTGCGGCAGCGTGGTACGGCTGGGGCGGAGGAAAGACCTGCCTTTGCCCGCTTCCCGACCTGGATGTGGCGCAACACGGAGGTCCGCGACTTCGTCGGCTGGTTGCGCGCGCACAACGCCGGGCTGCCGCCGGAGCAGCGGACGGAGTTCCGCGGTCTCGATGTTTATAGCCTTGGTACCTCAATCGCCGCGGTGCTCGCCTATCTCGATGCGAACGATCCGGAGGCGGCGAAGGCGGCGCGGCGGCGCTATGCCTGCCTCACGCCCTGGCACATGGACCCGGCCGATTATGGCCGCGCCGTGCTGTTCGGCAATCGCGAGCCCTGTGAGGACGCCGCCGTGCAACAGCTGCGCGACCTGCTGGCGCGGCAGGCCAGGGAGATGACCGCCGAGGCGGGCGAGCAGCTTTTTGATGCGGCGCAGAATGCTCGCGTGGCGCTGGGGGCGGAGCGTTATTACCGGCTGATGTACCGCTCCGGCACAGAGAGCTGGAACCTGCGCGACCGGCACATGTTCGACACCCTCCGCGCCTTGCTGCAGCGCCGCGGACCGGAAGCCAAGGCAGTGGTGTGGGCGCATAACAGCCATATCGGCAATGCCGCCGCCACCGAGATGGGCTGGTCCGGCGAGTTCAACATCGGCGAGCTCTGCCGCACCGCCTTCGGCGAGGAGGCGGCTCTGATCGGCTTTGGCACCGACCATGGCACCGTCGCCGCGGCGCATGACTGGGGCGACGAGATGCAAATCATGAAGGTCCGCCCGGTCCGGCCGGACAGCCACGAGGCGCTGTTCCGCGCCCATGCGCCGTCACGCTCGCTCACCGACCTGCGGCCGGCGATCGCGCCGGAGCTGCGCGCCGCGCTGGCGCAGCCGCGGCAGGAACGCGCCATCGGTGTGATCTACCGTCCGGCGACCGAGCGGCAGAGCCATTACTTCGAGGCGGTGCTGCCCGAGCAGTTCGATGCTTTCGTCTGGTTCGCCGAAACTCAGGCAGTAACTCCCCTGCCAGGCCCCGAGGACGGCGGTGACGCCGAGACGGAGGAAACCTTCCCCTCCGGCCTGTAGTGCCGATGCCGCTCGCGCCGCCGCCCGGTAGGGCAGCGGATTGGGTGGCGGTAAGACTGACCTGCCTTGATCGAGGCTCCACGGGCGACGGTACCCGGCTTGGTAAGTTCTGGCTCTCCGGGCCAGGGATCACGCGCAGGGTTGGTGTGGCGGCTACGCGCTGAAAGCAAGATCATACCAGCTGCGCTGCCGGTCCGCACGGGTCAGCATTTCGCGTGGCGGCTATGAGAAGGTTGGCCCGTGTTCTGGCCTGGCCGTCTGACCCTCCCGGAGCGGAGCGTACGAGTTCGCGGTTTCGGCCCGCAGCGACGCCGCTGCGCTGCCAGGAACGAATGCGTAGGGAGAGCGCTTACCGCCGCGATGCGCCTGGAGCCAGCCTCGCCGTGCATAGCCTTCGCAACGCCACTGTGGTGGTCGCCGGCGCCTCCAGCGGCATGGGGCTGGCAACCGCGCTAGCCTTCGCCCGCCAGGGCGCAAACCTGGTCCTCGCGGCGAGGCGGCGGGAGGCGCTCGACGGCGCCGTAGGCGCCTGCGAGGGAGCTGGATCTCCGCGCGCCATCGCCGTACCGACAGACGTCGCCGATGCAGCGCAGACTGCGGCGCTGGCGCGGGCCGCCCTGGAGCGCTTCGGCGGCATCGACGTCTGGATCAACATGGCCGGGCTCGCCGCGGTCGGGGCCTTCGAGCGCATTCCCATGGAGACGCAGCGGCGCCTTATTGAGGTGAACCTGATCGGGGTAATGAACGGTGCCCATGCCGCGCTGCCGCATATGCTGCAGCGGGACCGTGGGGTGATCATCAATATGGCCTCGCTCGCGGGACGTATCCCGCACCCCTTCGCCGCGGCCTACAGCGCCAGCAAGTTCGCCGTCGCCGGCTTTACCGATGCTCTCCGGCACGAGTTGCTGGCGCGCTCTGCGATCCAGGTCTGCGGGGTCTATCCAGGCTTGGTAGACACGCCGGTCCCGCTGCATGTGGCCAACTACTCCGACCGCACGCTGCGCGCCGTCCCGCCGGTGCTCGATCCAGAGGACATCGCCGAACGCATCGTGGGGCTGGCGCTACGCCCGCGCCGTGCGCTGCATCTCGGCTTGCACCACGCGACGGTGCCAGCCTATGCCCTCGCGTCGGAGGCGGTGGGGCGGGCGATGGGCCACCTCGGGGGGCATTTCCTGCTGCACTCCGGCCCTGAAGCGACCTTGTTGCACGGGTCGCCGGGCGTTCCGTTGCCGAGTAGACTGCCGAGGAGGGTGATCCCTCAGCTATTGGGGGTGGACCGACCTTGCCGTTCAAGGCCAACGCTGACCGTCGGCACCACATCCGGCGCCAGCGTCACAGTGTGACGAACTGGGCGGAGTACGACGCCGGCCTGCGCGCCCGCGGCAGCCTGACGGTCTGGTTCACCCCGGAGGCGGTCGAGGCTTGGAAGGCCGTGCCACGCACTGGCCGGGGTGGGCAGCCCGTCTACTCCGCGCTGGCGGTCGCCACTGCCCTGACGCTACGGGCCGTGTTCCGTCTGGCGCTGCGCCAGACGGAGGGCTTGATCAGCTCCATTCTGCGGTTGTTTGGCCTTGACCTCGCTGTACCGGACCACAGTACCCTGAGCCGCCGGGCTGAAACGCTCGAGGTGGCGCGGCCGTGCTGCGGAGGCGGCCCAGTGCACCTGCTGGTGGACAGCACGGGTTTGCAGCTACGCGGTCCCGGCGGCTGGCTGGAAGAGAAGCATGGCAGCAAGCGGCGCCGAGCCTGGAAGATGCTGCACCTCGCCACGGATGCCGACACGGGCCAGATCGTCGCCTCGCTGCTGACCGACAGAGATTCTGACGACGGCTCGCAAGTTGGCCACTTGCTCGACCAGGTCGATGGTTCCGTGGCGGCCGTCATCGGCGATGGTGCCTACGACCGGAACGATGTCTATGCCGCGGTCGCGGCGCGGTACCCCGATGCGGCTGTCGTCGTCCCGCCGCGCGTGAGCGCGGTGCCGAGCGCTGCGGTCGAAACCGCGCCGACGCAGCGGGACGCGCACTTGCGATCTATTGCTGAGCGCGGCCGTATGGGCTGGCAGCACGCCTCGGGCTACAACTGGCGTGCCCTGGTGGAGGCCGACGTCTCCCGGTGGAAACGCGTCATCGGCGACGGGCTGCGCTCGCAAACGGATGGGCGACAGGCTATCGAGGTGGCCATCGCCGCCGGCGTGCTGAACCGAATGCTCGACCTTGGGCGGCCGGAATACGTCCGCGTCGCTTGATCGCAAGCGCGGGCAGGGACGAATGCGTCCAAGCCGCTGACCCGTGCAACACGATCCTACCAAGGCCTAAAGTCAGTATCGGTCCAAATACGCCGGCAGAACGCAGCCATCAGGCGTGCGCAGTTCTCCACGTCTGCGAGGCTCACAACCTCGCAAGGGGTGTGCATGTATCGCAGGGGAATGCTCAGCAGCCCAGTCGCCATGCCCTGACCGTTAAGCTGCATGGCGTTCGCGTCGGTCGGTGAGCTGCCCGGCGTGACCTGGATCTGGTACGGGATATCCCCATCCTGGGCAGCGCGGCAAAGCAGGTCGAAGACCACTGGATTGGTGTTCGCGCCACGAGAGATAGCCGGCCCTTTGCCCATGTCGAGCTTCCCGTGCTGGGACGGGCTGACACCAGGATAGTCTATGGCATGGCCCATATCGACGGCGAGGCCGGTCTGCGCTCCGATGGCGAAGGCCGAGGTTCGCGCGCCGCGAGAGCCGATCTCCTCCTGCACAGTCCCGACCGCATGGACCCCAACGCCGGAAGGCAGGCCACCTTCCTCGCTCAGGAGGCGCACGGTTTCGGCGACGATGAAAAGGCCCGCCTTATTGTCAAACGCCCGCGCCGCTGCACGATCGCCAAGAAGCCGCTGATAGCCGTATTGGTAGGTGGCGACATCACCGAGCTGGACAACGGTTTCCGCATCGGCACGGGAGCTGGCACCGATGTCGATCCACAGATCCTTGATCTCCGGCTTTTTCTTGAGCTCGTCGGGGCTGAGCAGGTGAAGCGCTTTGCGCCCGATTGCGCCGGCGACGCGCTGCCTGCCATGCACCCAGACCATCTGCCCGACCGGAATGACGCTGTCGTGACCCCCGATCGTGCTGAAGTAAAGCAGCCCCTCGTCACTGATGTGGTGGATGACGAATCCGATCTCGTCCATATGCCCCGCCAGCATGATCCGCATCGGCGCCTCGGGATTAAGGACGGCCAGCACATTGCCATGCACGTCAGAGGTGACGCGGTCGGCGTAGCACGCCATACGATCCCGGTAGAGCGTCGCAACTGGTCGTTCAAAGCCGCTCGGCGAGGGAGAATTTACCAACGCTTCCAGGAATTCGAGGGATTGCTGTGGCATAGGAAGGACTTTCTCCTGACAAGCGTCCGCGGACACACGTCGTTTTGGAAACAACCCGGCCGAGGCCGGCACATGGCATGTCACCTCAACGACGCGGGCGGGTTCAGGGCTGCAGGCCTGTCCCAGCGGAAAGATTTGACGTGGTGTCTCGGGAGCGTCCAGAGGACGCCGGCGCAAGTGGTCGAGCCGGCACCCGGGCGGCGGGCGGCGATGATGATGGCGACTCCGCGATGTTAACGAGACTCAACAGCCCGAGCCGTTCGGGCGCTTGAGGAAGTGGGCCAGGAACCACAGCCCCACGTTTTACTTATGTAGCGCGAAGGCAGGTCGTCATGTTGAACGGATATTCGACAGGAAATTATTACTGTGAAATGACAAGTTGTGATGCTGCTGCACCAGTGCGGGAGCGGCTGAACAGGCTTTCCATCCAGGAGCTCCGCCAACGCGCAGCAGAGGCCGAGGCTGAACTGCACGATCTTGGAGTCACTTTCACCATCTATTCGGATAAGGATGCGATCGATCGGGTGCTGCCCTTCGACCCGATTCCGCGCGTCGTTTCAGCCGAGGAGTGGCGGGGCATCCAGGCCGGAATATGCCAGCGTGTGGCGGCCATGAACCAGTTCCTTCACGACATCTATCACGAGCAGAACATTCTGAAGGATGGCGTGGTGCCGACCGACCTCGTGCTCGGCAATGCTCATTACCGCCCCGCCATGCAGGGCATTAACCTGCCGCACAGGAGCTATATCCACGTCTCCGGCACGGATCTCGTGCGTGACGGCAGCGGCGTCTTCCGTGTACTGGAGGATAACGCCCGCACACCCTCTGGTGTAAGCTATGTCGTCGAGAACCGCCATACGATGCAGCGAGCCTTTCCCGAGCTTCTCGATGGCATCAGCCTGTGCCCTGTCGATGACTACGGGCAGGAGCTGCTCGCCGCTCTGCACGAGGTAGCACCGCCGGCCGTTCCAGATCCGCAGGTCGTGCTGCTCTCGCCGGGTACCTTCAACTCGGCCTATTTCGAGCACGTGTTCCTTGCTCGCGAGATGGGTGTACCGCTGGTCGAGGGGGGGGATCTCGTCGTCGGTGAGGATGATCATGTCTCGATGTGGACGACAGGCGGCCTCAGGCGCGTCGATGTCATCTATCGCCGGATCGATGACGACTTCCTCGATCCCGAAGTCTTTCGTCCGGACAGCCTCCTGGGTGTCCCTGGCCTGATGCGCGCCTATCGCGCGGGAAAGGTCAGCCTGGCCAATGCAGTCGGCACCGGGGTCGCGGACGACAAGGCCATCTACGCCTACATGCCGCGGCTCGTGCGCTACTACCTGAGCGAGGAGCCGATCCTGCCCAATGTTGCCACTCATATCTGTCGGGAGCCGGAGGCCCTTCGCTATACCCTCGACCATCTCGAGAAGCTGGTCGTGAAGCCCGTGGGTGAGTCGGGCGGCTATGGCATCACCATCGGCCCTCGCGCCTCTCGCCAGGAGCTGGAGGCCTGCCGGGCGGCTCTTCTGGCCAATCCAGAGGAATACATCAGTCAGCCCTGCCTCGATCTCTCCGTATGTCCCACCCTAGCAGGAGACCATGTTGCGGCCCGGCATGTGGATCTTCGTCCCTTCGCGGTCACCGGCGCGAAAACTTGGCTTTTGCCAGGCGGGCTTACCCGGGTCGCGCTGACGGAGGGGTCGCTGATCGTCAACTCGTCGCAGGGCGGGGGATCGAAGGATACCTGGGTCCTTGGCTGACATCCCTCTGCTCGCCCGCTATGCGGAATCCATTTTCTGGCTTGCTCGCTATGTCGAGCGCGCGGAGAACCTTGCTCGAATCCTCGATGTGAATGCCAGGTTTGCCCGCGACATGCGCGGAGCGCGGGACTGGCTGCCCGTTCTGCAGATAAATAGCGATCAGGCGTGCTTCGAGGCGCAATATCCGGCCCATACCGCCGAAGCCGTGCTGGCCTTCTACGTGACGGATCGGAACAACCCCACCTCGATCATCAGCGCAATCGCGGCCGCACGCGAGAATGCGCGCACCCTACGTCCCGTCATCTCGACCGAGATGTGGGCGCAGATGAATGTTTTCTACAAATGGCTCCTTGCCCTTGATGGCACGGCCCTCGCGCCCGGCTCACTTGCCCGACTTTTCGCGCGCATCAAGGAAGGCTGCCAGACCCATATCGGTATCACCGATGGCACCCTGCTTCGCGATCAAAGCAGCTACTTCTATCGGCTCGGGCGCCATATCGAGCGGGCCGACCAAACCACGCGCCTGCTCGACATCAAGTACCACCTACTCCTGCCGAGCCTGGCCGCTGCCGGATCGAAGGTCGATCTGGTCCAGTGGGACGCCCTGCTTCGCTCCGTCGCCGGGCATCATGCCTATCTGCGAGTCATGTCCGGCGTCGTGACGCCATCGGGCGTCGCCAGTTTCCTGCTGCTGCAGCCCCACTTCCCGCGCTCCGTCAGCTTCTGCGTCAGCAAGTCTGATCGCCTTCTGGAGGCTATCCGCTCCAAGCATAGCCTGCACGGCGGTGCTGCTGCAGCACAGGAGCTGTGGCGCCTCAGGGCAGCGCTGGGCAGCATCACTATCGAACGCGTGATCTCGGAAGGGTTGCACGAGTACCTCGACCAGATCCAGCGCAGTCTAATTGCAGTCACCAGCACTATCTCGTCGGATTTCTTCCGCCGCGCACCGATGATGGCCGGGACGCAGAGCCATGTGACGCCTGCGCTGCATTCCGCGATTACGCGGGCGGGACTGCCGGTGTCCAACCAATCTCAAAGCCAATCGCGGGGCGGGTCGACGGACGCTGCCTGAGGCGGATTGGTGGCCAAGGGCCCGGGTGATGCCGGTGAGGCCGAGCTTATGAGGCGGGGGAGGGCATTGTCACGTCGTTGGGCTCTGGGCGGAATGAACTGACTGGGCCAAGCTGGCTGGATGTCGACCGAGCCCACCACCTACCCTGGCTACCGTTTTCCGGCCGAGGTCATCCACCATGCCATCTGGCTCTATCACCTGTTCAGCCTGAGCCTGCGCGATATCGAGCTGATCCTGGCCGAGCGGGGCGTGGCGGTCAGCTACGAGAGTATCCGTCGCTGGTGCCTCCGCTTCGGCACCAAGTTCGCGGCTAGAGCGGTTTCAGGCTGACTGGAAATAGCCGCCATGGCGAAAGTAGTTGGCG
>NZ_JCACHU010000163.1:0-17872 GCF_059504005.1 Belnapia sp.
TCGTCTGCCGCCCGCCATGATGGCACGCGAGCGTCACGGCACGTGCAAAGCCAAGGTTAGAACATCACCAATGAGTTCAGCATGCTGCCGCACATCACCGTCGTCTGTCTGCCACCCTACTCGCCCGAGCTAAGCGCCATCGAGAGGGCTGGGTAGTACCTGCAGGATAGCTATTCTCCGAGCGGCTGTTCAGCGACACACGCGCCATCGTCGACGCTTGCTGCACCGCTTGGGACAAACTCATCACTCAGACCGACCGCATCCGCTCACTCACCAACTCCGAATGGGCCACACCAGTCAATCCATAGTCTGCCGAGTATGCGACGTTCCAGTGGGTGCGGCGTCGCCAACATCTTTGTGGTGATCGCGCTCGCGCGCGTGCGGCTCAGAGGATTGTTGCGCGGCTTCCGTCGCCGCACGGTATACCAGGGTGCCACCTCGTGCCAGTGCATCGAAGTACTCACCCACGAAGCGCCGCTGCAGTTCCACCACCGGGCTTGGCTCAGCGCGGTCGAGCAGCGCTTCGGCAAACCTCTTGCTGGTCGCCATCGCGCCCTCAAACAGGCGCGACGCAGCCAGCTGTGCCTCCTGCGTTCCGGAACCCGGCGCGGCGGCCATGAGCCGGTGCATATCAGCGGCGGCTTCCTCTATGAAGCCGGCGAGGTTCTGCTTGGTCTTCACCATGTTCCGTTCGGTCCTTTTTTAGGTACCGGATGCCTCTGTCGTGACCAGAGGCCTAACTGAGCCCCAAGCAGCCGGGCGACGTCGGCGCACCAGCTTGTCGAAGGCCATATGAAAACGGCCGGGACGCCCCTGGCGCCCCGGCCGCTCCCTTCTACGCTCCGGACCCTTACGGGATCCGCGCCGGTGTCACTCCGCCGCGGTCTGGAGTGACCGCTGGCCCTGGTCAGCCTGGCGGATCTGCTCCTCGAGCGGGCGCAGCGTCTCGTCTGCGGTACGGCGCATCGCCCGAACCAGCGTGGCGCTGTTGCGCAGGAGGGTATCCGTGTACTCCCGCGCGAAGCGCTGCTGCAGTTCCACCAGCGGAGCCGGGTTGGCGAGGCGGAACAGCTCCTGCGCCGCACGCAGGTTGGTCTGCACCACGCCCTCGACCAGGCCAGCCATCCCCTGCTGCAGGTCGCGCAGCCCGCCCTCGGCGGCGTTGGGCAGCGCCATCAGCTGCCGCACGTTTTCGGTCGTGCCACGGGCTGCCTCGGCTACCTTATGGCTGACCTCCTCGAAGCGCTGCGCTGCATCCTGAGCGATTTGGCGCTGCGCGTCGGTTACGGCCTGCGTGCTCCGGCGAGCCGTGTCGTTCGCAAGCTCAGCGCCGCGGCGGGCCGCATCGGCTCCGGCTTCGGTGCCCTTGCGCGTCATGTCTGCGCTGGCCGCGGCATTCTGGCGCAACGCCTCACCGGTAGCGTGGCCGCCTTGCTGGACGGCCTCGGCGCTGCGGGGGATTGCAGCAGCCGCATCAGTGGCGGTGTTTACGCGCGTGTCTTGCGGCTTGTTGATGTCGACCATGTCGATCTCCTACTAATATTTCTATGGAGCACGACAGATTGCTGCGCTGCACAACCGAGGTTTGCGCCAGTATGCGGCCCGGCGCAAGGGAGTAATTTTGAAAAAAATATAGCAGTTTTGTGCTGAAACTACCGCACGTCTATCGTGCCGTAGGCCCATCTCACCGTTTGTGCTAGTTTCCTATTATAACCTGTAGGTCTATTACGATTCGGCGTAAGGCGACTGGGACAGAGCCACTCGTCGACCCTTTGCAGTCGCAGCGGCACCCAGGGCCGTTCGCGGACCTCAAAACAGCACCTGCGCCTTCCCCAGCGGCGTGGATCATGTCGCGGCGAACGGTTGCATCATGAGCAACCTGAACGCGGATGTCGCCGTCGCAGATCGGACAGTCTTGGTTAGCACAGCATGGCCAGGCGGCATCACAGGACTCCAGCACAGGGCTGTTCGAAGCAGCCGAGATCCTCGTCAGGGGCCGGAGCGGTGGAGCGTCCTCTGAGGCGGCCAAGTCCACCGTAGGTGCTGCTGGCGCCGAGGCAGGCGCTGGAGGGCGCGGCTGCCTTGCCCTACTTCTCCAAGACGTAGGTACCAGGCGCGTCCGTGATCGGCGGGTGCGCGGCGCTGCCCATCGACGGCAGCTTGCCCTTCTCGCCCGAGCGTGCCGCAAGCCAAGCGGTCCAGTCGGTCCACCAGCTGCCGTCGTGCTTCGTGGCTGCCTTGCGCCATTCTTCCGGCGTTGCTGCTTGGGCCTCGTTGATCCAGTAAGCGCCCTTGCCGCCCGGCGGGTTGATGATGCCGGCGATATGGCCGGAGGAGGCGAGCACGTAGCGCACCTTGCCGCCGACGAGCTGGGTTATACGCCAGGCAGCATCCCAGGGGACAATGTGGTCCTTTTCCGCGCCCACCGCGTAGACGTCGAGCTTGATGCGCCGAAGATCGATCGGCTCGCCCTTCAGCTCGATCTTGCCTGGCACGATTAGGTTGTTCTCGTTGTAGGTATTCCGCAGGTACCAGGCGTGTGCGGCGCGGCACATGCGGGTACCGTCGCTGTTCCAATAGAGCAAGTCGAAAGCGGGTGGCTTCTCGCCCATCAGATAGTTGTTCACCACGTTCGCCCAGATCAGGTCGTTCGAACGGAGCAGATTGAACATGTTGGACATCTCGCGGCTGTCCAGGTAGCCACGCTCCATCATCTGCTGCTCGACCAAATCCATGGCCGGTTCGTCCATGAAGACGGCGGTATCGCCCACCCGCGTGAAGTCCTGCAGCGAGACCATGAAGGTCGCCGCATTGAAGCGCTTGTCCCCCTTCCCTGCCAGCCAGGCGAGGGTCATCGCGAGCAGGGTGCCGCCGATGCAGTAGCCCATTACGTTGATGGACTCAGCGCCAGTAATCTCGCGCACGACGTCGCTGGCCTCGAGTGGGCCGAGGTCCATGTAGTCCTCGAAGCTCGTCTCCTCCATCGAGGCGTCAGGATTCTTCCAGGACACCATGAACACGGTGAAGCCCTGCGAGACGAGGTGCGCCACCATGCTGTTCTTGGGCTGCATGTCGAGGATGTAGAACTTGTTGATCCAGGGCGGCATGAGCAGCAGCGGCGTCCGGTGAGCCTCTTTGGTCGTTGGCTCGTACTGAATCAACTCCAGCAGGCGGTTGCGGTGGACCACCTTGCCTGGCGATAGGGCAAGATTGCGGCCTGGCGCGAAGGCGGTGGCGTCCACCATGCTGAGGCGCCCTTCCTTCAGGTCAGCCGCCAGGTTGCGCGCGCCGTGGGCAAGGCTGGCGCCGCCCGTCTCCATCGCACGACGCAGCGCCGCTGGGTTCGAGGCGAGCAGCAAGGTCGGGCTCATGGCGTCGACGAACTGCCGGAGGTGAAAGTCGAGCCGCCGGCGCTCCGCCTCATCCATACCGTCTGCTTGCGCCGCGCTTTGCTCGAGCAGCCACGCAGAGGCGAGGAGGTAAGCTTCCTTCAAGGTGCGGTAGGCTGGGTTAGCGTGCCATTCCGGCGCCGCGAACCGCTTGTCTGTGCTGCCAGCAGGCGGGTCCGGCGATACCCCCGCGGCGTCCCACCAACGTCGACCGGCCTCGTTCCAGGCCTCGACAGCTGAACGCCAGAGGTTCACGTTCAACTCCACCGCCGAGGCCATTGCCACGCTCGGTTGTTTGAGTGAGCGCAGGCATACCGTGCGGAGCGCTCGCACGACTTCCGCCCAGTCCACCGGGACGACGTCGCGTAGTGGGTTGGCGTTCCACATTTGGTCCACAGACCGCAGGAACGGGTCCTTGGCCAGCGCGCCACCGAGTTGGTCGGTTGTCATCTCCCACCAGGGCTTGGCTTGGCTGGCCCAGTCCCTGCTAGCCGAGCCTGACATTGCTTCCACCCAAGAGGCCCAGACCGCAAACATTGCGTCGGGGCCCGGTGGAGGAACCGCGCTCCCCTGGTCCCAATGTCTGCTTCCGCGGTTCTCACCGCTGCCTTGGTCTGCCATGGCGTTCCCTTTCCTCGGCGCTACCGTCCGCGCCTGTGTCGCGCTCGGCCTGACCTCGTGGCCTCGCCCCACTGCGGCGTTTCCAGTGCGCCCGGCCTAAACGCCACCAGATGTCTTTTAACGCCCGAAGGCCAGTCTGGTTGGAGACCGTGAGCAGATGCGCCTCAATCGTCACGGAAGCGCGGCTGAGCTGCTCCGGAGGTGTTTGCCTGCGGGTTGCGGTCTCGTGGCGGCAGTCTACTCGGCCGACACTTCCAGCCATGTCCGACCCATGCGGCACGCCTCAGCGCATCCGCTTGCCGCGGCAAACCTCAGCGCATCCGCTTGCCGCGGCAAAAAGGAAACATCGGGCCGCCTCCTGTTCCCGCAGCGGCGACCGCCATGGGCTGCGCCCGCGGTGACCTTCTCCCCGTACGGCAGGACTGGCCAAGCGCTCCGCTTGGCCGTGGGTGCCTGTTCCGCCCTGTCCGCCTGTCGTGGTTCTAACGTTCCGCAGTGACGTGGCGGAGCTGCTGGTCGCTCCGCACCTTGCCGGGCTGCCGAATGTCGACCTCGTCGCGGCGCACCGTCTCGCGCACCGTTTCGACCTTCTGGGTGCGCTCGGTACGGACCACAATCTCCTCGCGCAAGCGGGTGCGCTTCTCGACCACTGGCACCTCGGCGGTTTCGATCACCTCGACCGTCACCTCGGTCAGGACCTCGCCAGTAACCTTGTTGCTCACTGGCCGGCGACGCTCTACAACCACCCGCTCGCTTTGCAGCGTGACCTGCTGCTCAACCGGTGTCTCCACGACGTAGCGATGGATGCGGGTGGTGCCGCGGTTCTCGGTCCGCTTGCCGACCTCGAGCACCTCCTCACCGAGCGGGATCACCTCCTCCATGCTGGAGGGACCTCTGGTGGCGACGGCGCTTCCCGCCTGCTGCTTGCCCTGCATCGTCCCCATCCAGGGCCAGAAGAACATATTGGTCAACAACGGCGCCGCGGCCCGAGCCGGAGAGCGCCAGTCGGTGTCGCCGCTCGCCCCGGCATTTCCCGTGGCCATGTTGGTGACCTGCTGGGTCGTCTCGGTGGCAGCCTCTATCGACCTCATCGTCGCATTGGCGACCTGTTGGGCCGCGTCTCGCATGCGGGCCTCCGCCACTTGGCTTTGCTCGGCCTGCCGGGTCAGGAACTCGGCTTCCTCGCGCTCCTGCCGCGCCGTGGTCCGGCGTTCCTCTGCCTCGTCCTGCCGAGCCTGCTCAGCCTCGGCAAGGCTGGCCTCTATCCGTTCGGCGACACCCTGCACCTGCTCCTCGCTCAGCGCCCGCTGAATCGCCGGCAGCAGCTCCGTCTTCTCGTCGCGAGCATGCTGGCGGAAGGTCTTCTGCAGCTCCTTCAGCCGCTCGGGGAAGGCCTCGTCGGCCTTGGGTAGGGCATCGAGCTCGGCGAGCTTGGCGCGCAGCTCCTTGTTGTCCTTGATCGCGCCTGCGACCAAGCCCCTGGTCTCGGGATTGCGCCGCAGCATTGGGAAGAGGTGCTGCTCCTCAAGGCTGGTGTGCTGCTCGAGTTCAGCCTTGAGCTCGGCGAACAGCTTCTCGCGGGTCTTGACCGCGCCGTCGGAGGTCTCGGCAAGCTTGGCGAACAGCTCGTTCAACTTGGCCGGTCCGGCCAGCATCAGGGTCCTGAGAGTCACTGTGAAATCCTTGATTTGCCGCCGGAAACGGACTGCGGCGAGGTGATCTGAATGAATTGGGATGCGGAAAAGGGGTAAGCGCCCGCGCTTGGCGGCACACCCAGAGTTCGAAAGCTTGTTTGCAGGATTGCGACAAGGCGAAGGATAGACGCCACCCCTCGCCGGTCCGGCTCAGTCCGCGCGAGAGTGCATCGTCTGCTCGAAGGCCATAGTCATACGCTGGGCCAGCGGAGCATGGACCCGCTCTGTCAGCGCCAGGGCCGCCCGCTGCAGCTTGCCGCCTTCGTCGAGGACCTGCTCCATTGAGGCGCGGGTGAGCTGCGCCTGGAGTGCCATGGCGTCCCGCAGGCTCTTCACGTTAGCGAAGCCCTTTGTGCCCCCAAAAGCGTGCTGCGTCAGGGCCGTCATGGCGGCAAGGTACTGGCGGCGGAGGTCTTGCATGCCTGAAAGGTAGATGTGCGTGGACTGCGTCGCCGCCTCAAGGTTGCCGCGGCCGAACTCGGTGGCGCTGTTGCTTGTTCTGGCGAACGCTTCAGCTGCCGGATGCAGCCTGTTCTGCACCAAGCCACGGGTCTGAGCCGCGTTGCCTGGAGTGGCCGGATGGGCTGTGGCCAGCATAGTTGCCACCATCGCGGAGGGTGTCTGCTTCGGTTCGGTGATTGTCGTCATGCACGTAGTCCTTGCGCCAGTCGGAGGGTTACGACGTCTTCGCTGGCGCCGAATTGCTGCACCGCAGCATTGACATGAGTTGGTGTCTCAAGATACCCAATGCAAGCGAATTGTGCGCTGCAGCAATTCTGCTGTTAACGGCAATGGGCTGACCAGCTCGCCGACGACGACGCGACTGGTGACCACGGTGACGGGCTTGATTGGGGCTTGCTCGGTCTGTTGGGCCTTGCTGAACTGGCACCGCTGTTCAGCAGGAAGGACCGCGCGGGCAAGGTGCATCCCGACCGTCCTCGCATCTGACGCATACCCCAGCTGGTGGAATAAGGAACGGCCGACAGGAACCTTCGCGGTACTAACCGGTTGATGTCATGCTGCACTGCAGCATGATGCTGCTAAGGATACTTCCATGCCGTTTACCGCCACGATCCGCAGGCTTGCCACCAGCCGGGGCCTTCTCGCCGGCGCTGCCGCATTGGCCGGACTGGCTGTCACTAATGTCGCGCTAGCCCGGCGTGCGGAGCGCCGGCATCCGCCCAAGGGCCACTTCGTGACCGTGGATGGTGTCCGCCTGCATTACACCGATAACGGCCGCGGCCAGCCCATCCTCCTCATCCACGGCAATGCAGTGAGCGGCGAGGATTACGAAACCAGTGGCCTTGCGGCGCGGCTCCGGGAGCGGCACCGGGTCATCATCATCGACCGTCCCGGCTTCGGGCATAGTGAGCGGCCGCACGGCAGGCTTTGGACCGCGATGGAACAGGGGGCCCTGCTGCGCCAAGCCATGCACCAGATTGGCGTCGAGCGGCCGGTCGTGGTTGGCCACTCTTGGGGCGCCATCGTCGCGCTCTCGCTCGCGGTGCAGCATCCGGCGGAGACGGCAGGGCTGGTGCTGCTCTCGGGCTACTACCACTGGACGTTACGGCCGGATGTGCTGCTGGTGGTGCCGGGGGCGGTGCCAGTGCTCGGAGACCTGCTGCGCTACACGGTTTCGCCGCTCTTAGGGCGGCTGCTGATGCCACTGCTGAAGCGCGGCATGTTCTCGCCAGCACCGATCCCGGCACGGTTCCGCACCGAATATTCCGATGCCATGGCCTTGCGGCCCTCGCAGATCCGCGCCACTTCCCGTGATGGCGCGCTCATGATCCCCGGTGCACTGCAACTGCGGGGCGACTACGCGACGCTACCGATGCCGGTGGCCATCCTGGCGGGCGAGGGCGACAAGGTGGTCTTCGCCAAGCGCGCCAGGCAACTGCACGCCGAAATACCAGGCAGCAGGCTGGAGGTTTTGCCGGGTGTCGGGCACATGGTGCACCATTCGGCGCCGGACGACGTTGCGGCAGCGATCGATCGGATTGCCGCAGCCGCGCTGCCCGACACCGTGCCTGTGGCGCTGGACCACGCGGCCTAGCTTGGTTCTTCATCAGGCTGATGGGCATGGTGCAGCACCAGACTGGGCATAAATTTCGGCTGTCCCACCTATTTCGAACTCCTGCGAGAATCACCATGCAACAACTTCACGGCTTCGCAGTCGGTCAAAACGTTGAAATCGTTCCCGGCCGGTACGATGGCGACATCCCGCGCGGTACCTACACGATCCTGCGTCTGCTTCCGAATGAGGCAGCCGACCGAGAGTATCGCGTGCGTCATCAGCGGGACGGCCAAGAGCGTGTGGTACGGGAGGACCAACTCCGTCTGGGCCTGACCTCGCCCTTGGGTTGAGATAGCAGCCGGACAAGCCATGACTCGCCAGCATCTCTGCCGGGATACGGCAGATCGGCTGCCAGTGCTGCATCTCGTCCTGCACTCCGGGTCACGACCGAGGCCTGCGCTGGTCCCGCCCGGTCCGTAGCGACGAGCCCAGAGCCTCACCTCAAACGATATCGGATGCGAAGGATACACCGTGGCTCAGATCAGCATGACGAAGTCCGCAGCAGTCGATCCGGCGGCTGAGGCGCGGGTCGAGGAGGAGGTCGCCTACCTCTCCAAGCGGCATCGCGTGTCGCCTGCCATCGTGCAAGAGATTATCCGCCGCACCGGCACGAGCGAGCGCTCCGCTGTTGAGCGCGAGATCCGCAAGGGCATGGCGCGCCGCTGAGGCTCTCCGGCCAGCCGTGTCCCTATCCTGCGCAAGAACCTTTCACCGGTTGCGGACGATCGGCGCGGCATAGTCGGGGAACAGACCCGGAAGTGGCGGCAAGTTACCGGCGCGGTCGGCCATCGCGTGGGTGAACTCGCGGATCGCCTGCTGGCCCTTGGTAATACTGTAGAGATTGCACATGCTGCGGTCTTCCCAGGGTTCACGTCACAGGACGTGGCCGAGCGGAAATCCCGACTACCTGGGAGCTTCGGCTTAGCCTACCCGCTGCTGGCCTTAGGGCGCCGCACCTTTTCAGCGCGACCGAGCACCTGGTCCACCCCACTGCTGTCGCCGGTTGTGATACCGGAATCGGTCAGGCGGTCCAACCGTCTGAGCCGGTTATCGGTATCCACATCGACGAAGATGTCGCTGTCGGGGCATTTGCGGCAGAAGTATTTGAGCTGATCCGCTGACTTGCTCGACGCGAGGCTTATCGCATGTGTCGATGCCCCCTGCGGGTCAAGGCACGTCTTCAACTCTGGCACCGAGAGCACGGGTGCGGTCATGTGTTCGGTCTCTGATGCGGCCGGTGTGGCCGCGGGCCCTAATGAGCTGCGGGACGAGGGGCAATCAGGTGAACGCGCTTGGGGGCGCACTGCGATAAACGGCCTCTCCCGCCACCGGCTCACCGGTCTCTCGCTGTCATCGTCACTTCAGCACCTTGCCCCTCGCCGGGCGCGGCGCCCGGCGAGCTCGGACGCGACCGCCCAGGCGGTCGCGGTTGTGGTGCAGGTCCCTCCCCTGGCCAGCAGGGCCCAGGCGATGCGGGCCAGCACCTTGCACCTGCTGGGGTTCCAGTTTGAGTAAGATCCACACTGGCCGCAGAGGAGAAAGCCCCTACGGGACGGGCGTCACTGGCGTCTGCGGCATGGCCCTCACCCCCTGCGCTGCTGCCTCAAGGGCCAACAGCTCCTGGCGTCGTTGAGCGACCCGGCGCTCTAGTTCCGCTGCCTCTGCCCGCGACCGTTCAAGCGTCGAAGTTCCCGCGTTGAGGTCCGTTTCCAGCGACGTCGCCCGGCCTTCCAGCGACTGGACCCGCGCTTCCGTCTCGGCCGCGCCACGATCCGCGGCCGCCGCGCGCTGCGCAGCAGCCTCGGCCTCGGTGCGCCGGTTGATCAGCGCCCTCTCGGCTACGCCCACGTCGTCACGTAGCGCAGCGAGCCGCTGCTCGGTCTCCGTCACAGCCTGCTGCTTGCCGGCGAGCGCCGCCTCGACCTCGCTGCCCTGTGCTCGCAACGCGGCCACGCGCTGCTCTGCCGTCCCGACCGCCGCGTTCGCCTCGGCGAGGCGTGCTTCGGCCGCGGCAAGCGCGACGCCGCTGGCCTCCACGGCTGCCGCCAAACGGGTGCGCTCGGCCTCTGCCGCTCCGACCGCCGCCTGGCGCTCCGTCAGGGCCATCGCAGTAGCTTCAGCTGCGCTGCGCAACTCGGCCAGACGACCCTCTGCTGCGGTCGCCGCATTGAGCAACTCGGCCACGCGGGCTTCCCCAGCCCGAACCCGCTCGGCTGCAGCATCAGCTCCACGACCCGCTTCGACCACGCGTGCCTCCACTCCAGCCAGTGCCCCCTGCCGTGTCGCAAGGTCGGCCTCGGCGGCTGCCATCGTTTCGCGCAGGGCCTGGGCCCGGCTTGCCGCACCCGCAACTGCTGCCTCCCGGGTCGTCAAGGTCTCCTGGGCCTGTCCGGCCTCAGCGATCAGGGCCGTCACGCGACCTTGCGCCGCTTCAGCCTGGGCGGAGAGATCGGTCGTACGGCCCTCGGCCTCACGCAGGGCAGTGGCAGCGGCGTCGCGCTGAGCAGTCAACCGCTCCACCTCACCTCGACGCTCGGCCAGCGCTGCATCGGCCGCGGCAGCCTCCGTGCGGGTGCCGGCCAACGCAGCCGTAGCCGCCTCGCCGGCCTGCCGCAACTCCGTGGCGCGCGTCTCTGCTGCGTCGGCGGCTGCTGTGAGCTCGGCGACCCGTGCTTCCCCGGCCGCACCCTGCCGGCCGAGTTCCACAAGCCGCGCCTCCACCTGCGCTGTGCCGGCGGTGAGATCGCGGCTCCGTCGCTCCGCCGCGTTGATACGTTGCGTCAGAGCAGCAAGATCACCGGCCGCCTGTCGCTCCTGCGCTAAGCTGCCCTCGAGCTCCGCCACACGCGTTGCGCGGGCTTGGCCGGCCTGCTCGGCCGCCTCCAGCCGGCTGCCACGAGACACGGCGATAGACCAACCGAGGACGAGCAGGACCAGCAGCGCGCCTGCGGCCCCCAGCACGGGCCAGGATAAACCAAACATACCGGCCGGGCTGACCAGCCCTTGAACCGGTACTGGCTGGCCCCTTGGCACCGGTCTCTTGTTCACCTGCTTGTCCACCATGACCCACAGCCTTTTAAAAAAAGCTATTTTGCCTACAAGCTCGAGGCGTTCCGCCTGCCGGTGACGGCATGGTAGATCCAGAGCAGAACAACCGCGCCGATCACGGCAACGAACATGCTGTACAGGTTGAAGCCGGTGACGCCGGCCCCGCCGAGCATGTTGAACAGGAAGCCGCCGACGAAGGCACCGACGATACCAAGCACGATATCGATGACGACCCCTTGGCCGCTACCGCCGTAGAGCTTGCTGGCGATGAAGCCGGCGATCAGGCCCAGGATAAGCCAACCAATGATGGACATCGGACTATGTCTCCGGAGAGGGAAGGCGTGAAAGGGGGTAGCTTTCAGGTGGCTGTCTCGCACTCGCCGCCAATGCAGGCTGATGGCGTCGATGAGAAATGAGCGGGATGGGGCAGATCGCTCCGCCTCCATCCCGTCCAGCACTCGTCAACGCTTGGCAGGGTTAGCACCGCTGACGTTGGTGCCCAGCGTCTTGTCGACCGTACGGCTCGCCATCGTACCAGGCGGGTTACCCGGCGCGTCATCAGGAGCGGCACCGGCGGTGCCGGCACCGGTCGTCACGCGAGCCGCGTCCGTGGTGGTGTCGTCGATGTCGACCTCGGTCCGGCGGACGGTATCCTGCACTGTCTCAGTCTGCTCAGTGGCTTCCTTGCGGATGACAACCTCTTCAATAACGCGGGCTTCCTTGGCAATCACCGCCTCCTCGGCGGTTTCGGTGGCCTCGATCGTGCGATCCTGGAACACGGCCTCGGCGCCGGTCACCGGGCGATCGACCGCGCGACGCTCCACGTCGACACGCTCCTGGTGCAGCATCACCTGCTCGCTCACCGGCGTCTCGACCACGTAGGAGCGCACCCGAACTCGTCCGCGCTCCACGTCGCGCTTACCGACTCGCAGGCTTTCCTCGACAATCGGAATGGCTTCCTCGCCACCGACGCGGACGGTCGCGGCGGCCGCTGCTGTCGTTGTCGAAGCAGCCGCGGGGGTGGTGGAACCTGTGGCCATGCCCGTGGCGGCGACACCGAGCCCGGTTGTGGCCGGTACACTTGCCACCTCAGTACCCGAGGTGACAGCCTGGGTACCCGTCCAGCCTTCCTGCCGCCACTCGGCTTCGCGGGTGTCGAGGTCCACAGCGCCATGGCTCTCAAGAACATCCATGGCTTGCTCGAGCTTGCTGTCCTCGACCCTCGCCGACACCACGATGGAGCCGCGGCGCACTCCTTCCGCGTAGGTCGTACGCTCCTCGTCGGGGACAAACATCTCCTTGAGCGACGCCCAGAACCCGGTATCACTGGACGCGGCGGCAGTTCCGCCACTCGTCGAGGTTGCCTCTGCCGCATGCATCTGAATGTCGGTGTTGGCGATGTTCAGCTGCTGCGTGAGTTGCTGAACGGCGGCGTCCGCATGGGCACGATCGTCAAACATGGCGGTGATGGTTCGCGACATGGTGGTCTCTCCTGAGGCAGTTGGTTTACGTGTTCATTCCTGTCAAGGAATTAGGCGACACGCTGGGCGCTCCGGAAGGCGAGCAAGTCGCGGGTACCGCGGCGGGCGCCGAGCACCGCGGCGATAGCGCCGAGCAGCATGATGCCGAAGATTGAGAAGCCAGCGATCGACGTACCGGAAGCAGCCGCATCGGCGGCGTGGCGGGCGGTTTCCTCAGCTTGGCGCGCAGCCTGGGTGGCCTGTTGCTCGGCCTGAGTAACGCGCGCCTGGGCGTCTTGCGGGCTGATGTTGTACTCGGCTGCCACGAGCTGGTTCAGCCGCTCGCGGTCCGCTTGCGACAACTGCCCGTCCGTTACCCGCCTTGTGGCGAGCTGTCCCATCTCGGCTTTGCGCTGATCGGACGTCATCGCGGCCGGATTGCCACCAGTCCCGCTGAGCGCGCCCTGCACGCGGTCGGTGACGCTCTGAGCCATCGATTGCAGCGTCCCGGTGCTCGTACGGTCAGCGGCCTGTTGACCCACTGCCGAGGCTGCAGAGCCAGCACCCGACGCCACGCTGCCCAGCAGGCTGGAGGCTCCGGAGGTGGCGGTGGAGGCAATGCCTGAAACGAGGTTCCCTAGCAACACGGCGGAGATCAGGAAGGTGGTGCCCCAAACGGCCAAGCCGTGGAGGGTGCCATCGGTATTGTCGGCCGTGCCGGACAGACGCGCGGCGACGTATCCGCCAACCGCGAGGCCGATCAGGTTCGACAGCAGCAACCAAATGGCCGCACCGATGCCGAAGGACGAAGCCGACGGTGTTCCGCGCGCCGTGGCATCAATCGTTGTGGCGCCAATGCCAGCGCCCAAGGCGTTCAGCATTAGGCCAATGGTCAGCGCGACGATGGCGCCAGCGATGATCGCGCCCCATGAAATGCGCGAGGGCAGCGATGGTGCGCCTTCTGGTAGGACCATGGCGGCGGTCGCGTTGTCGTGGGCACCCACTGTGTTTCTAGTTTGCATATACGAAGGTCCTACAATCTAAAGGGGAACGGGGCCTCGCCAGTGCTCAGCAAGGCGTTTTGCGCCTTGGCAAGGCGCGTGGATGCAATCGGTCCAACAAAAAGCGAACCGTTAACGCTCATTTCGAGTTTTTTAATTGGAAGCTACTTGTCTGCCGCATCCCGCACGACGTCTTTGGCACCGCCAGCGGTATTCTGAACTTTGCCTTCGACCTTTTCCGCAGCGCCTTCGGTCTGGATTTTGGTATTGCCGGTCAGCTTCCCGATGGCTTCCTTGATGGAGCCCTTTACATGCTTGGCTGCGCCCGCAATGCGATCGCTGTCCATCTCGCTTCCCCTCACGGGCTCGTAGCTGGAACCGAGATCGGTTATCCAAAGCCCTGCCGGCATAACCGCGGCCGTTACCCGGAGTTCGGCAAGCAGTCCGGTAATCGCCATGACCGAGTGGTGTGTTCGTACTAGGTCGGTGGGGGTAGAGCACTATTACCCAGCCGCCGAGCCGCCCCACTGCCCGGGAAATCTGGCTGAGTTGAAACGGTCTGCTGCTTCTAGGCTGACGTGTCGGTTGGTTTCGCCGTCTTCCGCGGGGGCCCGCCGTCAAAGCCTCGTTCACGAGCCCAAATCACCAGGGCCGTGCGGCTATTCACCCCGGTGCGGCGGTAAAGCGCGGCGACATGGTTGCGCACGGTATTAGGGGCGATCCCGAGCTTGCGGGCGATGGAGGGGTCTGCCATGCCGCGGCACACCAGGGTCAGCACTTCCCGCGCTCGCTGCGGCAGATCGCCGAGCTCCGTCGCGGTACCAGGGGGTGCGTCGAACCGTCGCAGCTGGGCCAGCTTCTCGAGTACGACCTGGCTGAACCAGGAGGTGTCCTGCATCACGGCTTCGATCGCTGCGACGATGTCAGACTCCGTGCGGCGGCGTTCAGAAACGTCCTGTACTACTATCAGAGCACATGAGTGATTTCCGATGGTCACTGCCTCGGCCGATACGAGGCAGTCGAGTACGCCGCCCTCCTTGGTCCGCACCTTCATCTCTAGGTTGCGCACCGAAGCACTGCGGTGGAGCTGCTGCTCCAGCTCCTTCCCCGCCGATTTATCGACCCACAACCCGATCTCGTCGGTACCCTTGCCGACCAATTCCCTCACGGCGTAGCCGCATACCTGGGTGAAGGCATCGTTGGCCGTCATGACACGACAGCCGGCACGCGCGACAACCAAGGTCGGCACGGGCGTCAGACGGAGCGCCGTAGCGAAGCTGGCTTCACTCTGCTGCAAGGCAGCTTCGGTCAGTTTGTGATGCTCCAGGTCAACGAAGGTGAACAGAATACAGGCCGTATCGGCGAACTCGATCGGTTGCCCGGCAACGATAACCCGCTTCTCGCCACCTCCGGATAACTGCAGCACCGCCTCCATCTGTGGGATGGTGCGCCCGCTCTGCAAGCGCTCGATGGCAAGCTCCCGGCGGGCAGCACCTTCCAGCACGTCGATCTCGTAGACCGAGCGCCCGAGCACCTGCTCCTCCGAGTAGCCTGTCATCTCCAGAAAGCCACGATTGACTTTGACGTGGCGGTGGTCCGACAGCCGCAGTATCACCGCGGGTGCTGGGTTGGCAGCGAAGGTCGTCTCGAAGCGTTCCTCGGCGTCGTAGCGTTCGCTTTCGTCGTTCAGGATCAACACGAGGCAGTCCGGAACACCAGCGGCATTGTTGAGCACCAAGCTGCGGATGCGGTGTGTCCACTGCGCTTCATTTTGCCCAGCTGAGGCCACCTCAACTACCACCTCGTCGAAGGCCTCGCCCGCCAGCACCCGTTCCATGGGATAGTGACCCTGCGGCAGGTGGTGCCGGTTGCGGTAGCGCAACTCGAACCGCTTACGATACTCCGCGACGGTGGCACCAAGATCCTCGATCTTGTGCACGCCGTGCATTTTCAGGGCGGCTTTGTTGGCCCACGAAATACGCTGATCGGGCTCGATAAGAATGACCCCGTCCTGCAGCGCTGCCAGAATAAGCCGCAGCTGCTGCTGATCGGCGTGATGGTGTGCGGGTAGATCCGACATCTTGGGCGCTCCAAGCATGTAATGCTTTCGTTCATGCCTACTCCCTCGCGGTGACAAGTCCTGAGCATGGCTAATGCAGACACCGTTATTTTGGGACATGGCTTGTGTGGCCTTATCTAGCCTGCACCATCAGGGTCGGGCACAGTGTCACGCGTTGCGATAGTCACTGGCCAACGTAGATCGCCGATTTTGATTTCTGGCATGAGATCACCCGAACGTCTGGATGCGGTATGGGGCGAGCAGCGCTTCAACTGCGTCAGTCCAGATGCCGAATGCAGTGTCGCCGCGGTTCTCATAAAGGTTTGTCACGATGAGAAGCAGCGCATGCTTGATTGGCATGGGGATGGCGTCAGGCGTTGCGCCATATCCACTGGTGAACTCAACTTCCATGTGTGCGATCTGCATGGAGAGCGGCTGGACGTTGAGAAAGCGAAGCCTTGCTGGCTCGCTCTTGAGATCGGTGTTGAAGTCGTCGCCTTCTACAAGCTCAACCTCTTCGCCATCCCATGTGACGTACTTCCCACTGACTACAGCACTCGCAGGACGAGGTAACTCGACCCAGCCACGTAGCTGACCAAGCCAGGTGTAGAAGAAATTGTAGGAGTTTTTGAAGGCAGAGCCGCTGAGAGGTGATTCCTTGGGCTTACCGCTGGCAGCTGTCCAGGTGACAGCGCGGCTGAGAAGGAATCTGCCGAGGTACTGCTCTACTAGCTCTGTTGCGACTAGCGCATAGCTTTCAAGCAACCCGGCGAAGCTGGCGTCATCAATGCGACCATGCTGCCTTAGCAGCACATCGGTATCAATGGGGCACTCGCTAGGTGAATAGGATAGTCGAGTTAGCATGTGTGCCCCCTTGGCCTTAGCCCTTTGTGACGATGTTCTTTGAAGCCCGGCGAGGAGGTAGAGCGCGCTTGGGCTCAACGACCGGTGCGGGATCTTTGACGAATGGGACGGCAACGCCAGCTGCTAGAAGCTGCTTGGCATGTGCGTCGGGGAAGCCTGCTACGTCGCCTGGGTTGTAGGACCCGAAGCGCACGAGGAATTCCACTACAGTGATTTCTGTCATGCAAATGGTAGGGGGTGTTTCCACCCCCTACGCCCTAATTAGGCAGGGTTTGCAGAGGAAGCTGAGCTTGGGCTCGTGTTAGCTGCTTCAGTCACGTACTGCTTGCCAGCTACGTTGAATGCAGCGCCGACGCTCCAACCAGTTGCAGTGAGTACGGCAGCGGACACGCCGTGCTTCATTGCGAAGTCTACGGAGTTGGTGGCCTTGATGCCGATGAGGTCGCGGCTGAAGGAATTAACCGTTGCAGCGCTCTCAACCCAGCTACCTTCTGTGGTTACGCTAACCTCAGTGCGGTATGCATCACCAATGATGAGATCATTCACTGCGGCGAGGATGATCTTCGTCTGGTTGGTGCTGCCACCTAGGTTAGTTGGTAGCTGAACAGTTGTGTGGACTGGGTAACCGAGTAGCTTGCCCTGCTCTAGCTCTTCAGCGAATGGGTAGATGCCAAAGCCGTTGCTGAGAGTCTTGAGGAAGCCAACGACGCCTGGGTGCATGAACCATGCCTTTGGGCCGTAAACTAGGTTGACGTTGAGAGCTAGCTCTACGGCACGTAGATCAGCTACAACGTTGGCAAAGTTGACAGTGGCATTGCTTGGAAGCAAGTTGCTTGAAGCAGTCTGAGCAATGATGCCAGTTGGGCGGTATGCAGAACCGGTGCCGTTTAGGAACTCGATGTCTTCTGCAAGAGCCATCTGAGCAACTAGGTCAGTGGTTACAATGCTCTCAACGTCGAGTGGGCTGAACTCAACTAGCTCCTTGGTGACGCTGGTGATGGCACCGAGCTTCTTCCAAGTTAGCTGGATGGCGTCGAAGCCTGCGCTGGTTGCAGTGAGGTCCTGACCTTCACCGAGCCATGTGGCAGTGGCGCCGAGGCGCTGACGAGGAATCGTTAGCTGGCCCATTGGCATGGACATAACGCGAGCGCCGGCAGCGCGAACAACGGACTGTTCACGTAGTAGCTCGATTAGATCCTTGGTGAAGTCCTGTGGGATCACTGGCGTTGCAGTGGTGAGGGCCTTCACAACGGCAGTGTCACCGAAGTGCTTGGCTACATACTGTGCGCCTGCGCCTGCGCTGTAGAGCTTGTCTACTACGCGACCTGCTACGAAGCGGGAGAAGGCAGAACCCTTCTGGCGGGGAACGAGAACCGTGTCAGCACGAACGATGCTTGGAGCGGACTTGCGGGCATATGCACCGAATGTCTTCTCGGCTTCCTCTTCGTCAACTTCCTTGGCTTTGTCGGCGGCTTCGCCCTCGGCGGCCTCTAGACGAGCAAGGCGCTGTTCTGCCTTACCAATGCGACCTACTAGATCGTCTGCCTCTTCGTTCTCGGCATCGTTTAGTGGGCTCTCGTCGGTGTCTTTTAGGTTTAGGGCCTTTAGCTTGGCTTTGCACGTGCCGTGACGCTCGCGTGCCATCATGGCGGGCGGCAG
>NZ_JCACHU010000164.1:0-17334 GCF_059504005.1 Belnapia sp.
TCCCGCCGATCCGATGTCCACACTGCCGGCGAAAGCTTAGGCCGCCGCCTGACTTTAGACTGCCCAGGTAGTGCTAATACGCCCGGCCTCATTGAGTGACCTGTGCCCATGGTCGTGATGCGATGGCGGTGATGCGTTCGGGCTGACTGGTGAACCAGTTCCAGGCCTCGGTGCATGCGTCGAGGATGTCGTCGTAGGTCTCGTAGACGCGGTTGGCGAGCTTGTTGGAGCGGAGGTAGGCCCAGACATTTTCCACCGGGTTCAACTCCGGCGCGTAGGGCGGCAGGCGGAGCGGGGTGACGTTGGCCGGTATGCGCAACTTGCCGCCGGTCTGATGCCAACCCGCGCCGTCCATGACGACGACTGCATGGGCACCTTGCGCGACCTGGCTGCTGATCTCGGCGAGGTGCAGGGACATGGTGCGGGCATTGGCGTTGGGCAATACGAGGCCGGCGCCAATGCCACGGGCCGGGCAAACGGCGCCGAAGAGGTAGGCCGAGGCATAGCGGCGATCCTTCGGCGCGGCCGGGCGCGAGCCGCGCGCCGCCCAGATGCGCGTCAGCGTGCCCTGCTGGCCAACCCTGGCCTCGTCCTGCCACCAGATCTCAAGCGGCTTGTCGCGCGCCTTGGATGGCAGGGCGGCGGTTACCAGGGCGGCGAAGTCGGCCTGAAAGACGCTTGTGCCGCAGCGTCATGCCCGGGGTGACGTGGCCGCACAACCAATCGGCGGAAGCCGAGGCGGCGCAGCACATGACCAACGCTCCGCTCGGCCAGCACAACGCCGAACCGCTCAGCAATGGCGCGCGCCAGATCAGCGCGGCGCCAGCGCACCACGCCGTCCTTTGTCGGATCAGGGCCACGGCGCACCCACTCCGCCACCTCCGCCTCCTGCTCGGACGACAGACGCCGCTTCGGCCCGGTCTCGCCCATCCGATCTCGTAAGCCCGCCAAGCCTTCGGCATTGTAGCGATGCACCCAATCGCGCAGCGTCTGCCGATCCATGCCCGCCGCACGGGCCGCTTCCGTCCGCGACTGCCCCTCCAGCACCAGCGCCAAGGCCAACATCCGCCGCGACGCCGCCGCGTCCCGTTCGCGTCCTGCCGCCCGACGCAGCCCCGCCGCGTCCAAATCCGTCCGGCTGATCGCCACTGCCGCCACTATCGCCGCCTCCGCTCACCCGCCAAAGCAGCGAAGCACCATCCCAGCCATATGGGACATCACCTACGAGTCAGCCATCTCGGCCGGGCGTATAATCGCACTTGCAGGGCCACTTGTTGTGCCTCCTGCGTCATCAGATCCAGCAGCGCCTCGGCATAGCGGAAGATGGTTTTGGCCTGTGTCCGATCCGTCGCCAGGATCAGGACGGATGCGCGCTCGCCAGGCGACAGGTTATCAGCCCATGGATGAAAGCAGCCCAAGTAGACGGCCAAGGCGGCTAGGGTCTGTGACCGGCCTCAGCGATGCGCAGGTTGATCGTGGTGGCGGCGAGATGGGCGAAGCCCATCCAGCTGCGACGTGTCTTGTCGCGTCGCAGGGCAATGCGGGCAAAGTCCTTGAGCCGCGAGAACAGGTTCTCGACGTGGTGCCGCCGGGTATACGGCACGGGATCCCATGCGGCTGGATCGATTATGCCCCGCTTGGGTGGGGTGTGGACAGTGCAGCCTTCGACGGCAAAGGCCGCACGGAGCGGCGCCGAGACGTAACCGCGGCCAAGCGCCGCGTCGCAGGCCGGGATGCCCGAAGCGGGCGCTGTGGCATAGCGCAGGTCCGAGTGGTGTCCGGGGCTGGCGATCAGCCGCAGGATGCGGCCTGCGCCATCGGCGCCGGCATGCAGCTTGGAGCAGAGCCCGCCACGGCTGCGACCGAGCGCCTCGGCAGCTGCCGTGCTGCCCGCCGCCCCGCTCGCGGCCCGGTGGGCCTTGCAGGTGGTACAGTCCAGCAGCAGCAGCCCGTCAGCGGGCAGGCTTGGGCGAAGCGCCTCGAAGATCATCTCCCACCAGCCACGCAGGCACCAACGCCGCCAGCGGCGATAGACGCTCGACCAGAGGCCCAAGCTCTCCGGCAAGTCACGCCAGGGCGCGCCGGTCCGGCCAATCCAGAGCGCCGCCTCGACGAAACGGCGCAGTGCCACGTCATCACGCTTCCAGATAAGGGGAACTTGCTGCATCACCAGCATCAGCGACACCCATTGGGTGTCGTCTAGGCTTGTCCTGGTCATGGCCGCGTTTCCTTGAAAGCCTCGAGACCTTCCAAGGTGGCGCGGCCAGAGACCGGATCGGAGCCAGACCAGTTAGCCAGACAGTCCGGTCACAGACCCTAGGTGGAAAAACTTCCCCGCCCTTCGGCCACAAGCCAGCCAGCCTTCTGATACCGGCACAGTTGGCGGATCGGCGCGACCGGTGCAGGCGCGATAAAGCTCCAGCTGCTCAGGAGACATCGGCAGCGCGAACATGGCGGCCAACCAAGTGCGCCAAGCCGTGTAGGTCGCCGGAGCGCGGAACCAACGGCGCCAGAGGTTCTCGTCGTCCATCGCGGCGAGGATGCTCATTGAGGCGCGCTGCGGTTTGGCCTTTGCGGGAAGCGAGGCGGCGTTGAGCGGCATCGGGAGGCGGCCTCCGTGGTGCTGGTGGCGACGAGGCACCTCATCTTAACTTGCGATAAGTCTCTTACCGCAAGTGATGCAGGGCTTGCCGCAATCGGGGCAAACCGCCAAAATCCAGGCCTGACCGGGGGCGGGCAGGGGAACCATGAGCGAGGCGATGCGTGAAGCGGCGGCTGAGGCCGGGCCGCCGGCGGTGATGACGGCCGAGCAAAGCAGGGACCTTGCCCCGGCAGGCGCCGCGGCGCTGGCCGCCGCCCAGGCCTATGCCCGCGAGGCGCTGGCGCCGGAGACACTCCGCGCGACCTTGTTGCAGCGATTTCCGGCCTGGGTGGCTTTGGGTAGGGTGAGGACGGGGCGAGACCCCTTCACCATGCCGGGCCAGCCCTCATGCCGTTCAAACTGAATGCTACTCGACGCCATCACATTCCGAAGCAGCGGCACCGGGTGACCAACTGGGCCGAGTACGACGCCGGCCTGCGAGCTCGCGGCAGCCTCACCATCTGGTTCACGCCGGAGGCGGTGGAGACCTGGAAGGCCGAGCCACGCACTGGCCGGGGCGGGCAGCTTTCGGATTTAGCCTTGGCTATTGCCACAGCCCTGACGCTGCGGGCGGTGTTCCGCCTGGCGCTGCGCCAAACCGAGGGGCTGATCGCCTCCGTCTTGCAGCTGCTCGGCCTCGACCTGCCGGTGCCGGACCATAGCACCCTGAGCCGTCGGGCCGAGGCGCTGGTGGTGGCGCGGCCGGAGGCAGGGAGCGCGCCGGTGCACCTGCTGGTGGACAGTACGGCGCTGAAGCTCTGTGGCTCGAGCGAGTGGCTGGAGGAGAAGCACGGCAGCAAGCGGCGCCGGGCTTGGCGGGTGCTGCACCTCGTCACTGACGCCGACACGGGCCATATCCTTGCCTCGGCGCTGACCGACAAGGATACCGACGACGGCTCGCAGGTCGGCCCGCTGCTCGACGAAGTCGATGGTCCCGTGGCGTCCTTCACTGGCGATGGCGCGTACGATAGAGGAGACGTCTACGCCGAAGTCGCGGCGGGGACTGTCTGATTTTCTGTGTATCGGGCCGTACGATGCTGCTGAGGGAGCCATCGCATGCCGAGACGCAAACAACCCCACATCCCGGATGAGTTGCTGGACCAGCTGCTGGCCGGGTCTGACGCCCGGGCCGCCTTGGCCGATGGCGGCCTGTTGGACGGGCTCAAGAAGGCCCTGGCCGAACGGGCGCTGAACGCCGAGCTGGACCACCACCTCGAGGGTGGCGAGCCGGACGGCCGGGCCAACAGCCGCAATGGCTATGGCGGCAAGACGGTGCTGACCGGCACCGGCCGGCTGGATCTGCAGGTACCGCGGGATCGGCTGTCGACCTTCGACCCGCAGCTGATCGCCAAGTATCAGCGCCGCTTTCCCGGCTTCGACGACAAGATCGTGTCGATGTACGCCAGGGGGATGAGCACCCGCGAGATCCAGGGGCATCTGCGCGAGTTGTACGGCATCGAGGTCTCGCCCGACCTGGTCAGCGCCGTCACCGACGCCGTGCTGGACGAGGTCGCCGAATGGCAGGACCGGCCACTCGAGGCTCTGTACCCGCTGGTCTTCCTGGATGCGCTCCGGGTCAAGGTCCGCGACGAGGGCACCGTTCGGAACAAGGCGGTGTATGTTGCCCTTGGCGTCCGCCCGGACGGCACCAAGGAGGTGCTGGGGCTGTGGATCGAGCAGACCGAGGGCGCCAAGTTCTGGCTCAGGGTCATGACGAGCTGCGGGACCGCGGCATCGAGGACATCCTCATCGCCGTGGTCGACGGGCTGAAGGGCTTTCCAGAGGCGATCGCCGCCGTGTTCCCACGGACCCAGGTGCAGGCCTGCATTGTCCACCTGCTGCGCACCTCGCTGGACTATGTCTCCTACAAGGACCGGCGCGCTGTCGCCGCAACCCTGCGGGAGGTCTACCGGGCGCGCAACGCCGATGCCGGGCAGGCTGCGCTCGAGGCGTTCGACGCGGGCCAGTGGGGCCGCAAATACCCCGTCATCGGCCAAACCTGGCGACGACACTGGCCGGAGGTGATCCCGTTCTATGCCTTTCCCGCCGATGTGCGCCGGATCATCTACACCACGAATTCCATAGAGGCTTTGCATGCCAAGCTGCGACGCGCCGTTCGCGCCCGCGGCCACTTCCCAACCGACGAGGCCGTGCTGAAGCTGCTGTTCCTCGTCTTGCGGCTCACCGCCAAGGAATGGAAGATGCCACAGAGGGAGTGGACCGCCGCCAAGGCCCAGTTCGCCATCCTCTTCGAGGACCGCTTTGCCATCACCTGATCATCGCGGCCCTACACGAAATTCCTGACAGTCCCTCGCGGCGCGCCATCCCGCTGCCACTGTCATCGTGCCGCCGCGCGCGAGTGGGGTGCCAAGCGACGCGGCCGAGACCACACCGACGCAGCGCGATGCGCATCTGCGATCCGGTGTTGGTGCACGACTGGCCGCAGGATGCAGTCGGCCAAGCCATTCCCTACGGCATCTATGAGACAAAAACGAACCGTGGCTTCGTCGTGATCGGCGACTGCTTCGACACACCACGCTTCGCGGTCGAGGCGATCAGCGACTGGTGGTGGCAGGATGGCCAGCGAGCCTTTCCCGATGCGGACCGCCTGCTGGTGCTGGCCGACGCTGGTGGCTCGAACAGCTGCCGCTCTCGGGTCTGGAAGGCGCAGATCCAGGAGCAGCTATGTGATGCTTTCGGGCTCGAGGTAACGGTTTGTCATTATCCAACCGGCTGCTCGAAGTGGAACCCCATTGAGCACCGCCTATTCAGCTTCATCAGCATCAACTGGGCCGGTGTGCCCCTGCGCAGCTTCGATCTTGCCCAGTCTCTGATTGCCGGAACCACGACCGCGGCGGGCCTGACCGTAACCGCCCACCTCAAGCGCGGCGGCAATGAGCAGGGTGAGGCCGTCTCCGACGCAGACATGCGGCGCCTGCTCCTCACCAGGCATACCACCTGCCCACAATGGAACTACACACTGTCGCCGCGACCCCAAACCGAGCTCGTGGCGAATTAAATTCCTGCCGTGCCCTAGGGGGAAGTCCAGTAACGCCTTGCCTATGCGCCCATTAAGGTTCAGAAAGGGCCCAAGGGAAAGCCTTAGAAATCACTGAATGTTAGGGTTCGCTGCTCAAGGAGAAGCGCAATATGGCTGAAGCTAACTCATTTCCAGGCTTTGATGAGGCTAGTTATCTTGCAGCAAATCCTGATGTGCGTGAAGCCGTTGTCACCGGCTCTATACCATCTGCCCTTGAGCACTACCGTTTGTGGGGACGATATGAAAATCGCCCAGGGGCTTTTGGAGCGGAGAACCCATCACCGAACGGCGTGACTGAAGGAATCCCTCCCGAAATTCTGCGTTTGCGGGTTGGTAGCACGAGTGCTCGTTTGCACGACATGATCGGGGCGACCGTTTGTAGCGATCTGCTCGCTGTTATGAGGCAGTACCAGATTAAGCTGACTCCCGAGACGCGCATGTTAGACTTTGGCTGCGGAAGCGGCCGCGTGGTTCGTCACTTAGCTGCGCAATGTCGGGCGCCGATCGATGCGTCCGATATCGATGCTGAAGCAATCGCGTGGGCTCAGGCCAACATGCCTGAGCTCGCCGCGTGGCACGTCAACTTGGAGTGGCCGCCGTTGCCGTTCGAGGATCGACGGTTCGACGTAGTTTATGCGACCTCTGTGTTCACGCATTTTCCAGAAGAAATGCAGTTCGCCTGGCTCGCGGAGTTGCGTCGTGTCGTCAAATCTGATGCATTATTGCTGCTAAGTGTCAGTGGATCATCGCTTATCCCGCCTAACAATCCAGATGCTGCGTCTTTCGCCAAAGACGGATTCTGTTTTGTTCGGGGCGTACCAACCTACGGCCTTCCGGATTATTACCGCGCTGCATTTCACAGCGAAGAGTATGTCCGTCGTGAATGGGGAAATTTCTTTCGGATTGAAGCCTATTTCAGCAAAGGGCTTAATCAGAACCAGGACCTTGTGATTGCTCGACCAAAGTAGAGAGCGGCCTGCTCGGCAGAGCCCGTTGGCGTAGCGCCGTCGGCCACGCAGCGAAGGCCGACAGCAGGCATTGCCAACTTGTGTGATTTTGGGTCGAGTTTGACCGCATGAGCGAGCGCGCCGAGGATCACGCTGCCCTCTGGGCACACGTCTCCTGCCAACATATCCAGAAAGCCTCGGCGCGGGCGCGCCGATACTGAGCGGCGGTCATGCGGTGGCGCCGTGGACGGAAGTGGCCGTAGATCATGGCGTGCGCTGAGAGAAACCGCTGGGCCTGCCGGGGTGACTTGAACCGTTACATCCGGCGCTCTCGCCGGCGCGTTGGACGATGGAATTTCTCGGCGCGGTTATTCAGGTATCGGCTGCTGCGGTGCCGCACGTCCGGCAGCACCTCGCGCTTCGCCACGTCGTAGCTGCGCAGGCCGTCGGCGACTATCCGCCTCGGCTGGTACTTCAGGCCGGCGAGTAGCCGCTTGAAGAAACGCTTGGCCGCGGTGGCGTTCCGCCGCCCCTGCACGAGGGTGTCGAGCACGACCCCGTTCTGGTCCACCGCCCGCCAGAGATAGTGCAGCACGCCGTTGATCCGCAGGTACACCTGATACTGTCGGCGAATTCGGCGGGTGGCCGCAGCGAACCACCTGTGCGCGCAATCAGGCCGGTCCACACCACCCAGACGGAGATGGCGCCAGCCTAACGTTTCCCGAATTAATCGATCGCAGCGCGCATTACCTCGCTCTTTTGACAGCTTCCTGATTTCGCCGACAGTATCTACACCTTATCCAAGTGCCAGACGTCGCCCGGCTTTGGCGGGCGGCGGCGCAGCTTCCGGGCGATGTCGCCGCCGAACTTCAGGCACCATTGCCGGATGCTCTCATGCGAGACGCCGATGCCATGCTCGGCCAGGATAATTTCCCCCTGCCGCAGGCTCAGGCCAAATACATGGTAAAGCCAGAGGGCGTGGCTGATGATCTCGGCCGGGAAGCGATACCCGGGGTAGGTGGTGAGCTCTGGCATCATCGTGCCAGCTTGGCCAAGCTGGGCCGTTCCGACCAGAGGCAGCCAAGTTGGCAATGCCCGCCGGATCGAGTAACGTCTCTCGCCATGCTCTTCAGTCCCGTGCAGCGCGCTGAGATGCCGCTTGACCAGTCTCCGCTTCGGAATGCGCTCGACAGTGTATTGCCGGCCGTTCAGCCTACGGGCAAGGGCGTCATGCTTCACCTGCGCGGCTGGTGCTATCTCCCTGATGCGACGTTGCGCAGCCTCGACGTCGTCATGGACGGCGTCGTCACACCCGTCCCGAACCACTCTTGGGCGCGGGCGGACGTCTTCGCAGAACATTGCCCGCCGAATGACCACAGCGGCAACAGCCTGCTCAGCGGCTTCGAGGCGTTCGTGCCGCTGCCGCCGGTTGCAGCTGAGCGAGAGGTGACGGTCACGCTTCGCGCGACGCCGACCGGCGGCAGGACTGTTGAGCGGTTCCTCGGCCGCATGGCCCTGCGCCCCGGGCACGGCGCCATGCCGGCGCCGGTGCAATGGCCCGAGACGGAAGGCCCGCGCGTCGCCATCTGCATGGCGACTTTCAATCCGCCGGTCGCGCTGTTCAGGAAGCAGATTACCTCGCTACAGGCGCAAACCCACCGCAACTGGATCTGCATCATCGTCGATGACTGCACCGAGCACGAGCATTACGAGCGGATCCGCTATCTGACGAAGGGCGACTCGCGCTTCGTCCTGTTTCAGAACCCGGCGCGGCGAAACTTCTACCGCAACTTCGAGGAAGCGCTGCGGCGCACGCCTGCTGACGCAGAGTTCGTCGCGCTCTGCGATCAGGACGATGTCTGGAGCCCGGACAAACTCGCTTCCCTGATAACCGGTTTCGAGACGGAGGACACGCAGCTCGTCTACAGCGATGCTCGCGTGGTTGACGAAGGCGGCGGAGTGCGTTCGGCGACCTTCTGGACCACGCGCCGGAACAACTACACCGACTTACCGACACTGATGGTGGCGAACACCATTACCGGCGCTGCGAGCATGTTCCGTGCCTCGCTGCTGCCGGACCTTCTGCCCTTTCCCGCAGCGATCGGTCCCACGTTCCACGATCACTGGATCGGTCTCACGGCATTGGTGAAAGGCCGGATCCGCTACATCGATCGGCCGCTTTATGATTACGTGCAGCATCGGGAAGGTGTGATCGGGCACAATTACCACGAGTGGCCGGGTTTTCTGGCCGCTGCGAAGGACGTGCTGCGCGCCGCGCCACGGCCGCGCGAGATGGCACGCCGCGCGGCGATGCAGCTCCGGCAGTCGGTCGACGATTATCAGTTCGTGCTTCAGAAGGTCATCCTGGCAAGGACGCTACTGCTCCGGCATGCGGGGGCGTCGCCGCCGAAGCGCGCGGCGCTTGAACGGTTCTCGCGGCTCGAAACCTCCTTCGGCGCCGCGCTCGCCGAGAGGATTGCGGCGACGCGGTCCGGGCGTGCAACACTGAACCTCGAGGGGATGTATCTCTGGTCGATCGCGGGCACTCGGCTGCGGAACTTCGCCTTCCGGCTCACGCGGCGCGACCTTGTGCGGCTGAGGGTCGAGCAGCCCGGCTCGCGCCTGCTTCAAGCAGTGATCGCCAGCGACTCACGTTCGACGAACGGGTCGGCCATTCCAATGGGTTCGCCAGCCCCCGCGCCTGCGCAGAACCGGGTGCAACGTGCAGGCACACCCGTGCTGGAGTTCGGCAGCACGCGGTGGATCAATCACAACATCTCGCCGCTGACCCTCGACATTTCGCCCGAGCACCCGAAGCGGGTGAACCTGCTCCTCGCCACCATCGACTTTCGCTATGTGTTCGGCGGCTACATCGGGATGTTCAATCTCGCCCTTCGCCTGAAAAGGGAGGGCTACACGGCGCGCATCATCCTGCACGAGCAGACCCACTGGAAGATGGACGATTGGCGCCGTGAGATCCAGAAGTACCCAGGCCTGACCACCCTGTTCGAGGAGATCGAGGTGATCTCCCGCTTCGATCGGAGCCTTCCGGTCGAGGTGAGCCCGAACGATCGCTTTGTCGCCACGAATTGCTGGGCAGCGCATATCGCGCACAACACGATACGTCAGCTCGGCAGCGAGCGCTTCCTATTCATGGTGCAGGAGTACGAACCCTACTTCCTGCCGATGAACTCCATCAGCGCGCTGTTCCAGCAGGCATATGCCTTCCCGCAGATCTCGCTTTTCTCGACCGAGCTCCTTCGCGACTTCTTCCGCCAGGAGCGGATTGGCGTTTATGCGTATCCTGACGGGTCCGCGAATGGCATCATATTCAATAACGCTATCCAGAAGTTCCGCCCAACGCGCGAGCAGCTGCAGCGCACCCGCCGCCGGTTGCTGTTCTATGCGCGGCCGGAGGAGCACGCAGCGCGCAACCTCTTCGAACTCGGCATGATCGCTCTCGCCCGACTGGTGCACGATCCCCGCGTCAACCTCGCAAACTGGTCCTTCCACGGGATCGGGTCGATCGATAGCAGCAACCTGCTGGAGCTCGCCCCTGGTATTCCCCTCGAACTCGTTCCGAAGACGAGCCTGCAGGAATACATCGACATGATGCCGAGCTTTGATGCCGGCCTGTCCCTGATGCTGACACCGCACCCGAGCCTGGTGCCGCTCGAGATGGCAGCGGCCGGCATGCTGGCGGTCACCAACACCTTCGCGAACAAGACGGTGGATCGGCTCCGCGCCATTTCCACAAACCTGATCGGCGTCGAGCCGACTTTGGACGCAATCCGCGAGGGGCTCGTCGACGCGATGCGGCGAGCGGACGACGTGGATGGCCGGCTGGCCGGCTCCCACGTCGCCTGGCCGAACGATTGGCAGGACGCCTTCCCGGAGGAAAGCATGCAAGTGATCCGCAGATTCCTCGGTGCCCCTTCTGGAACTGCGCTCCAGATGATGCAGGGCTAAGACGGGGAAAGCACATGACGCCGTCGGACAAGCCTTACGACCGGAGTTTCTTCGACCAGCAGTCGCAGCGGAGCCTTCAATCCGCGCAGGTCGTCCTCGGCCGCCTGCTGCCGCTGCTGCAACCTCGGCGAATGCTGGATGTTGGTTGCGGAGTCGGCGCTTGGCTGCGCGCGGCCCTTGACTTCGGCGTCGAAGAGGTAATCGGGATTGATGGCGATTACGTTGACCGTAGCGCGCTGCTGATCGACCACTCTCGCTTCATCCCGGGCGACCTCGCTAACCAGCAGCTTGCCCAGATGCTGGGCCCACATGCCGCACGCCGCTTCGACCTCGCCATCTGCATGGAAGTTGCGGAGCACCTACCGCATCACAGGGCAGCGACGCTGGTCAACGACCTCGTCGCTCTCAGCGATGTCGTGCTGTTCTCGGCGGCCGTACCGTTTCAGTACGGGACTAACCACATCAATGAACAGTGGCCGGAGTTCTGGGCCATTCTCTTTCGTGCCGCGGGGTATGCCTGCTTCGACCCGCTGCGTGCGGATCTCTGGGCCGATCCGCGGGTGGATTGGTGGTATGCGCAGAATACTCTCGTCTTCGCACGGGAAGGCAGCCCCACCGCGACCCTGCTGCCAGCGGGCACGCAAGCCGCTGGCAGGGGCCTCGCTCTTGTGCATCCACAGAACCTGCTTTCGAATCTTCTCGGCCTCCCGCGACGCTTCCGTCAGGACGCTTCTGCCGAGGAGTTTGCGGATTTCCTGAAGATTTCCGCAGCAAACCTCCGGATTGAGGCCGTAGTTCCACCGCTCACCGCAGTAGAGCGCGCTGCGCAGGCCGACCCGTCGTCGCGGAACGTGTTCCCCTGGACCCGCATCGAAGTCTACCAGCCCGAGGAGGAGCTCGCCGAAAGCGTACGGCTGTTGCAGGCCGCGGAGCGGGCAGGCGCCGAGCTGCGCCACGCGCTGACTGCCGAGCGTGCCGCGCGAGAAGCCGAGCGTGTGGCGCGGGCGAAGGACGAGATGGCGATGCGCGAGCGCCTGCAGACCCAGGCTGCCGCCCGTACCTATGCCGAGACAAGGTCGACAGAGCTGGACGCGGCGGTCGGCAAGATGCAGCGAAACGTCCGGGAACTCCGCCGCGAAAACGCTGCCCTACGCGAGGCCCTCGCCGCGGCCGAGGCGGCGCATGAGCAGGCTCTTGCCGCAGAGCACGCTGCGGCCGCGTCGCGTGCGGCCGCTCCGGCCTTTGCCGAACGCGCCGTCTCGCGTCTCCGCGCGGCAGGTCGCCGCCTGCCCGAGCCGGTGCGGCGCGCGGCCCGCATGCCGATCGGCCTCACCTTGCGGACACTGCGCGGGCCCATGGAGCCCGCTGCCGTGCCGCCGGCACATGCTGTTGCCGAGCCCTCTCCCGTGTCGGAACCGGGACCGGCACCTGTCCAGCCAAACGTGGCGAAGGCGCCGATCAAGCGTTATGGCGAGCTGATCGGTGAGGTGGATTGGTGGGCGATCGACGCCGCAGTCGGGCGCCTGCGGCATTTCCCGCTTTTCGACCCCGAAGACTATCTGCGCCGGAATGAGGATGTCGCTGCAGCAGGTGCCGATCCGCACCAGCACTTCATCCAGTCCGGCGCGCTGGAGGGCCGCGGCAGGGTGGATCCGGAGGAGCTGGCGCGCGTGATGAGCGGCTTCCGGCTGTTTGACCATGCAGCCCGGTCGCTCGTGGATCCCGAAGAGGATCCCCAGGATCTGGGCCGCCTCGTCGCGGAGACTGGGAAGGTTGGCATCTATGTCAGTTCGCAGGGCAATGTGTTCATGGAGGAGATCGCCGAAGACCTGGCGGCCGACCTCACGTCGGTCGGCGTAGACGTGGCGCTGCTGGACGAAAGATCGGATACGGAGGCGCGCCCGCCCATCTGCCTGTTTGTGGCGCCGCACGAGTTTTTCGTGCTCGGTCGCGGTCGTGAATGGGTGCGCGACGACATCATCTCCAAGGGGTTCATGTTCGGCACCGAGCAGGTGCAGACGACCTGGTTCCACCTCGCGCTGCCCTTCGTGCTGATGTCCCGTGGCGTTCTCGACATCTGCGCCCAAACAGCGGACCTCTTCGCGCGCACCGGGGTGGGCGCGCTTCATGTCCTGCCGGGCGCACAGCTTCGCCGTTTCGTCCTGACGGAGCGCGACCGGCAGCATCCGCTCGCCCGCGTGCTGCCGCGGGCGGCGTCGGAGACGCCCGATCCGCGGCGAGGCTTCGCCGACCGACCAATCGACATCTGCTTCTTCGGCAATTCCAGCCCGCGCCGGGACACCTTCTTCGCACGCAACGCGGGCTTTCTCGCGGAGTACGAGACGTTCAACTACTGCCGACGCCCCGGGCGGGGGCCGATCCTGGGCGGCAGCGACGACGGCACGCTCACTCGCCTGGCTGGCCATGTCTCGGCCCACAGCAAGGTCACCCTGAACATTCATCGAGAGGAGTTCGGCTACTTCGAATGGCACCGCATGGTACGCCTTGGCATGTGCTCGGGTAGCGTCGTCGTCTCAGACCCCTGCCTTCCTAATCCGAACTTCGTCGCGGGCGAACACTATTTCCAGGAATCCATACGCCACATCCCGGACCTGCTGGAGTGGCTGCTGCGCACGCCGGACGGCCAGCGCGAGGCAGCGCGGGTGCAGCGCAACGTGCACGGGCTCCTCGTCGACGCGCTCTCGCCACGGCGCGCCGTAGCCAAGCTGCTGCGCTTTTTCGCCTCCCACCGGGTGGAAGTGGACCCGGCCAAGACGGTACCTGCCACATGATCCGGTCACCGGAGGTGGAATCGGTGCTGGACACCACGCTGCGACAGGAGGTCGCGCCGTCGCTCGTGACGGTCGCGGTCAGCCTCTATAATTATGCGCGCTTCCTGCCGGGCTGCCTCGGCTCGATCGCCGTGCAGCGACACTCCGAGCTCGAGCTGGTCGTGGTGGATGATGCCTCGATGGAGGACGATTCCATCGACGTGGCGCTTCGCTGGATGGAGGCGAACCAGGACCGTTTCGCGCGGATCTGCCTGCTCCGTCACAGGCGCAATCAGGGCCTTGCCCAGGCGCGGAACACCGCCTTTTCTCATGCGCGCGGAAGCCATGTCTTCGTGATCGACGCCGACAACGAGATCTATCCCCGCGCAGTTGGCCGCCTGCTCGAGGCGATCGAGACCAGCGGCGCGGCCGCGGCCTATTCGCAGCAGGAGATCTTCGGAGACCGCCGCGCGCTCGGCCTTGCCGATGTCTGGCAGCCGCAATGGCTTCGGCACGGGAACTACGTCGACGCGATGGCCCTGGTGTCACGGTCTGCATGGCACGACGTCGGCGGCTTCGACCACATCGAGGGCGGGTGGGAGGATTACGACTTCTGGTGCAAGTTCATCGAGCAGGGCTACTTCGCCGCCTTCGTGCCCGAAATTCTCTGTCGCTATCGCCGGCACGGGACCTCGATGCTGCGGACAGAGACAGCACGGTCCTATGACGCCCTGTTCACCGAGATGACCTTTCGGCATCCCTGGATGCGGCTTGCGCCGATTCCGTTGGAAGATCGGAAAGGCTGAGTGCCGGCGATTACTCGTGACGCCGAGATCGACCCGGGATGAGAGACGCGCTGCCCGATGCGCTGGCGGCGAGCATCGCCTTCCGCCGGACATCGTCCGATGCAATCGTCCAGGAAGCCAGCCTGGAGATGCCTCTGGGCTATGCGCCAGCGGCGCCGGAACATCCGCCCTCCATCGCGGTCGTGCTGCACGCCTTCCATCTGGACCTGCTGCCCGAGATCGCGGCGTATCTCGATCACATCCCGTTCGCGGCCGACCTGTTCGTCAGCACGGTGTCCGAAGCGGCACGATCGGAGGCAGCGGACCGCCTGGCGGGCTGGCGTCGGGGCGGCCTCGAGATCCGCGTGTTCCCCAACCGTGGCCGCGACATCGCGCCGAAGCTCGTTGGCTTCGTCGATGTGTATGAGCGCTACGAGTACGTGCTTCACCTCCACACGAAGATGTCCTCGCACCAAAGCGAGCTCGCCGGATGGCGCGGCTACATCCTTGAGACGTTGCTCGGCTCGCCCGACGTCGTGCGCGGCGTGTTCGAGGCGTTCCGGCAGGCGCCCTGGCTCGGCATCCTGGCGCCGCAGCACATCGACATGCTGCGGCCCTGGATTGGCTGGGGCATCAATCTGCCCCACGCCAAAGCCCTCGCGGCGCGCATGGGACTGGAGCTGTCCGAAGCGGCGCCGATCGATTTCCCGTCCGGCTCCATGTTCTGGGCGCGCAGCGCAGCGCTGCGCCGGATCACGGGGCTCGGCCTCCGTTTCGAAGATTTCCCGGCCGAGGAAGGCCAGACCGACGGCACGCCGGCCCACGCCATCGAGCGTCTCTACTTCCTGGCCTGCGAGGCCGCGGGCTTTGGCTGGATGAAGATTGCCGCGCGCGGCCAGCTCTTTGACCAGCATGCGGTGACGGCGATCACGCGCCCGGTGAGCCTGGCGCCCTTCCTCTCGCGCTGCTCCGTTCGGCTCACGTCGTGGCAGGGCGAGGCAGAGAGATACAGGAGTGACCCTGGCCGTAGCACGCCGTATCCGAGCCCGCGCCGCGTATCTAACATCCTCTGGCGTCGCATGCTGGGAACGGGATTGCCGCTCAGGGCAAGGCGGCGCGTCGCATTGGTCCTGCCGCGCGAAGCCGGGCAGGACCTTCTTCGCTCCGCGCGGCGCGCGCTGGAGCGCCTTCCACCGCACGCATGCGGCGTGCTGCTGACGATGCCGGGTTCAGCCAGGAGCACGACGGACAGCCGGAACGAGGCACTGCGGACGGCGCGTGATATCGAGCCGGACATGGTGGTTCTTGTGCGGAGACCCGGGCTGCTGCATCCGGATTCCCTGGCGGCGCTGGTCGAGATGTCGGAAGCGCAGGGTGGCGTAGCCATGCTTGCGGCGCGCTGCTTCCCCGCGCTTACCGCTGACGCGAATCCGATCACAGGCTTCACCATGTCGGCAGCGACCGGCCCCGTGATTGCGATTCCGCGTGCAATCGTCGAGCGGCTCGGGGGGTTCGACGAACGGCTTCGGGGCTACCACGCAGACCTGGATTTTTCCTGGCGTGCCACGGCGCATGGTTTCGCCATCCGTTGCTGTCCGCGAGCGTTGTTCCTCGCCGCGCCGGAAGATTTGCTTACGGATCCTGCCAGTGGCGTTCTGCTCGCCGAGAAATGGGGGAACGCCACGGCGAGAGGGCATTTCGTTGGTTTGCTGGCGGAAGCAGGTCAGGCCGTACCATCTCCGCACCCCGAGCCGGTCTCAGCAGATTGGCGGCGTCTCGCGGACTTCGCGGCTCATCTGGGGGGGGCCGCCTGATGACGGAGGGCGGCAGGCTGCGCGGCCTCGATGTGGTCATCCGTTTTACCGATCTCGGCCACCTGCCACGGCTTGAACAATGCGTCTTCGCGCTGCTCGGCCAAGTGATGGAGGATGGGGCGGGCAGGTCGGCGCTCATCCCGATGCAGATACATGTCATCCTGCCGCGCTTTTCCTTCGCGGAGGTTCAGACGGTGCGGTCCGCGCTGCAGCCGCTCCGTGGCCTGTCGGATGCAGTCAGCATCACTCTGCACAATTGGGACTACCCCGAGCCACATGACCTGCGTGTGCCGATGCTCAATCTCGGGCTCGAGCGCGTTACGGGGCGGTATGTCGCGTGCCTGGAGGTCGGTGACCTGCTGCGTCCCGACGCCTGTATGCACCTGCTTACACGGCTGCAGGAGAGCAAGGCGGCCCTCGCGCTAGGCACGTTGGCAGAGCAGTACGTGGAATGGTGGGGCGACGTGATCCTGCCACTCCCCGTGGCCGATCGGCGGCAACAGGGCGATGGGCCTGCTGCACCAGCCTTCCTGCTTGACCGCACACGGGTTGCGCTGCCGGATCTGGTGTTCCAGGTCGCCCGGCCGGAGGCAGCAATTGAAGTGTTCTTGGAGCGCATGCGCGAACGGTACAGCGTCGATGTGGAGTGCCCGCCAGCCCGCCTTGGCTTCCGGCAGATCCTACGTGACCGGTGACGCACCAGCGCCGGCCGGAAGCGCACCCGTCGCCGTGCTCTGAGTCAGGGCTGCCGAAGGTTTTGCTGCGAAATTTGGTGCTGGTGCATGGAGGTGGAGGAGGCAACTGCATCTGCTGCGCGCTAACCATGTCATGCCGTGCGGATGGAGACCGGCTTCGCAACCCGGATCATGCGGTTGAGCACTTCAGCCGCGATGGCAGCGTGTTGCACCGATCGACGGATCGGGCACATCGAGCCCGACCGAGGTTTCTGGTCATGCGATGCGGACGTACTCCGGGCGACCGAGCTCAAGCATGCGGTTCAGCGCCTCGGCAGCGACGGCCACCTCGGTGCGCTGTCGCCCGTCAGTTTGCGAACGCAGGCCATCGCCGATGACGCGCTTCCATCGTGAGATGTCAGACTCCACCAGAGCTCGGTGGTTGTACCCCGATGCTTTTTGCCAGCCCATGCGGCCGCGCTCAGTGATGAGTTGCAGGTGTCGATCGCGCTGGGTCGGCGCTGTTCCAGCCGTGTCGCTCGGCACGGCGTTTGAGCGAGGCGGGATGATGACATCGGCATCCGGATGCCGTGTAGCGACCCCAGCGTAGACGTCGTCCCTGTCGTACGCACCGTCACCGCTTTGTTGCAGCGGTCGGCGGCTTGAGCCGCTTCGGGTAGGATAAGGCCGGGG
>NZ_JCACHU010000165.1:0-16689 GCF_059504005.1 Belnapia sp.
GGTGGGCCAAAATTCGTCAGCACACCCGGGCCAGAATCCGATAGCAAAGCCACCCCATCAGGGGCGTGCTGTTCAAGTGCTCGGCCGCTGGGCGTTAGCTGGACAGATGACGGTCGATCTGTTCGTGGCAAGCCGTAGTTGGCACCTCTGTCTGAACCGCCTCGGGTTTGCGGGAGGCATTAATGGTTGAGAGGAAAGGGTCATGACGACGAAGACGTCGAACCGCTTTTCGCTTGGTGTTCCAGCAGCGTAAGTGTCCGGCTTCTCTCGCCTTCCTTGGCTCCTGACATGCGTTGAGACTAGCGACCTTAACGTCAGGCGTAAGGTCGGCTGTAACCGGAACCTGTACCGGCGCAACTACCATCACCACGCGTGGTCACAGCGATCGAGATCGAGCTGCCTGACGGCATCCACGTGAGAGTGGGCAAGGAGGTCGGCCTCGTTGTGCTGCAGCCGCCGCTAGCGGCGCTTCGCGGATGATCCCGGGACCGCCGCCGGGCGTGAGCGAGACATCCGCGGTCAGCCACCCGACGAGCGGGCCCGTCAGCGCCAGGCCAGGGCCGACCAATTCGCCCGGATCTTCGGCCGCAGTGACCTTGCCGTGGCCCTCCACTATGCCCGCAGCCGGTGGGAGGCGCTCATGCACTACGTCGCCGACGAGAACTGGCTGTTCGCCGGATTCGACACCGGTGGCTATCGTGCCGTGGCAATCGCCTCGTTGATCGCCACCGCCAAGCTTAACGGGCTCGACGCGGAAGCCTATCTCCGCCGCGCGGTGGAGCGCATCGCCGACCATCCCGTCAGCTGTGTTGCCGAGCTATTGCTTTAGAACCTGCCAAGCGACGCAGAAGCCGCAGCAATTAGACGGTCGGACGCCGCGTCGCCGGACGCTTACGCCGGTCCTGCTACGGCGTCTGCTAATCAGTCCCATCGACAGGATTCCTTGCGTGCGAGTCGATGCTGCCGTCGGGATGGCGCTTGCCGAGCAGGAGATTGATTCCGCCGCGCTTATTCAAACATCAACGTCGCAGTTTGTAACAGCGCAGTCCGCCAAGTTCATGCTGATCCGTTTACGGCCTAGTTCGGGGAAGGCTTTCTGCAAAGCGATGCACGGAATCGCAAAGGACCAGAGTTCTCTTTTCATCATACTGAACATGAAGCCGCTTTGCCTGTATGTGTTCGTAGATCCTGCTCTTCCCTAACCCGAGAATTTTTGCAGTCTCAGCAACACTATAAAAAATTCGCGGCAAACCGTCCGTTTTACACATCATCAGTCCCCACTTAACATAAATCCCCGCATCCAAAAAACCTTCTAAAATGCAGGGATCTCGGACACAAGCCATAGCCTCCTTTCCAAAAGCAACCATCCTGAAACGGTGGCCGACAATCAGCCATAAATGGCCTTTCCAAACGCTTTTATGGAACTTACAAGGGCATTATCACATTTGGGATACCGAAATGTGGCTAGCCTGGGCCACATCGTCGTTCCTGGTCACCGCCGTCGTAAAGTGAAGGGAGAATACTCCATCGGATCGCAGTTCAGCGCTGGATTAGAAAAGCGGCCTGCAAGCTGGAAATGCGGCTTATGGTCCCTGCTAGGTGGTAAGCAAGGTGTGCAACGGGCAATGCAAATTTATCTCCGCATACCAAATGGTATCAACGATCCACCAATCGCGAAATTTCCTTTATTAACTTTCCCATTTGGATTGGTAATAGCCGTTGCCGCTTTACCGCATAAAACCTCAGAAGGGTTATCCACCTTGTTCACCCGTTTCTTAGAAAATATTTTTGTTGAGCCCTTCAACCTAGATGCTAGCGATTTAGAAACCGCATGCTTTTAGATACAATGCTCGCCAATAAGTAAGTGACCGCCTAAGCACTTTTATATATTTTAGCATGACGTTACCAAATCGGATAATTTCAGATGCGCCTAATTTCGCGTAGCCGATTTCTAGCGAGGAAGATAGTGCGAGACCTCAAATAAAGCTAATTCATGCCTGCTTTAAAACAGCACTCGAGCAAGGAAATAAACGAAGTTACAACATCAAGCTCCCCGGAGTGCTGACCGAAACCGACCTCAGGAGAACCCACGATCTTCTCGACCATGTGCACCTTCTCGGCCACTAACCGTCTCCGGCGGCACTTGTTACAAGCGCTGAGTTTCACCTTGGGTGGATTTCAATCATCGACCTTTCTTTAGGCCTTTCCTCTACAAAGGTGCGAACTGGCGCCTGGGCGGTTAGAGGGCAGGCTCAGAGATAGATCCCAGCTATCCTTTCAGCATACCGACGCTTCACATCTCCGCGCGCCGAAACAGCGGTTCATCGTGGGCTGGATGTGTGGGCTGATTAGATGCATATTTTTTATCTATTAAAGTCAGTAGATTAAGGTGCAGGTTCGACGGACACCGAGGCCGTCGAACCAAAGGCGGTTTAGTAGCCTTACAAGGATAGAGGCACATGGGGCTGAAGTTGTGGGTCAGCCCGCGCAACCGCAAAATAGCACTGGTTAAACAGGAGCTTAGCATGGCCAGTGTGGAAGACACCCTGTCCGCCAGTCTCGCTTTGATCCGCCGGGCTACGCTGCTTTTCGCCCGGGCCCGAACAGCTCCTCCGGCTGCCATCGCAGCTCCACGAAAACCTGCGAGGGGCCGCTCGTGACCGGTCGCACTTCCTCCGCCGACGCCGATCCGCTGATCCTGACGCTCGCCCTCGACCCTGCCACCCAGGCCCGGTTCGACCGGGAGCGGCATGCCCATTTCCCGCCCGAGCGCAACCACCTCGCCGCGCATCTGACGCTCTTCCACCACCTCCCCGGCGAGGCGATCGCCGAGATCGCCGCCCGCCTCGCCGAGGCCTGCCGCAGCCAGCCCCCCTTCGACCTCGTCGTGGAGGATGTCTGGATGATGGGCCGCGGCGTCGCCTACCGCCTCCGCTCGCCGGCGCTGATCGCGCTCCGTGCCGGCCTCGCCGCCGCCTGGCAGCCCTGGCTGACCCCGCAGGACCGCCAGCCGCTCCGCCCGCATGTCACCGTCCAGAACAAGGTCACGGCCGAGGCGGCGCGCGCGCTCCATGCCAGCCTGCGGGCGGCCTTCACCCCCTTCACCGCGCGCGGGACCGGCCTGCTGCTCTGGCACTACCGCGGCGGGCCCTGGGAGCCGGCCGGGGAGTTCCCCTTCGCGCCGCTGGAGCCGCCGTCCTAGGCCGTGGCGGCCTCAGCCCTCCAGCTCCTCGGCCCTGAGGAGCGAGGTGGTGAAGAGATGGGCCGCATTCGCCTGCCAGCGCGGATCCTCCCGCAGCCTGGCCATGAAGCGCCGATGCCCTTCCTGGCTGCGGCCGACCAGGCAGCCAGCGCCGATGCCGCCCACCTCCTCATGCGGCGCGTCCTGGCCGCCATGCTGGTCGATGAGGAAGACGCCATGCCCCGGCGGGTCGCCCTCGCGCCGGAAGTTCCGGTCGATATCCCGCGTCACCGGCAGGGGCAGGAGCTGGACCAGCGCCTCCTGCTCCAGCGCCGTGCCGATGGCCGTGCGGCCGATCGCCCAGGCGCGGTGCTGGCCGGGCACGAGGCGCGGCGCGCCCTCCGGCTCGGCCGGCCCCTCCACCGCCGGACGGCCGGAATCGGTCGTCGCGGCCCAGGCGCCGAGGATCTCCGGGCGCCCCCCGGCCGCGACGCGCAGCAGCAGCCGAAGGTCGTCAAATGCGTCCGGCCGGCGCGTCGCCGGGCGCCCCTCCTCGTCCATGCCCTCGACATAGACGATGTTGACGCAGCCCGGATCGCGGCAGAGCCAGTCGCCGCGCCGGAGCAGCGCCGCGGCGATCCGCCCCGCCAGGCTGCCATCGGGCCGCAGCGGCAGCACGGGCGCGTCCTGCAGCAGCGCGGCGGCGGCAGGCGGCGTCAGCGCCCCCTCGAAGGGCAGGCCGGCCGCGCGGCAGAAGGCGCCGAGCGCCCATTGCGCCCCGGAGCCGAACAGCCCGTCCGCCGGCGGGTCGAGCAGCCCATGATGGGAGAGGCGTGCCTGCAGCTCCGCCACCAGGCCGCGCCGCAGCACCAGCCGCGCGGCCTCCATCTCCTCGGCACCCTGTGCGAAGGCCTGCAACTGCTCCATGGGCTACCTCGGATGTTCCCGGCGTAAACGGGGCCTGCGCTCCCGCGTTGCCGTGCGGAACCGGACGAGGACAGGCGATGCGCGTGCTGGCGGTCGGGCCGCGGGTCTATCTCGGCGACATCTATCTCTCGCTGATGCGGGAGGGCCACGAGGTCCGCGTCCATGCCGAGGACCCGCCGGAGGAGCGCGCCTTCGGCGGGCTGATCGAGCCCGTGCCCGACTGGCGTGCCGAGCTGGGCTGGCTGGGCCGCGACGGCATCCTGCTCTTCGAGCGCGCCAACCACGGCCCGGTGCAGGATGCGCTGCGCGCCGAGGGCCATCGTGTCATCGGCGGCAGCGCCTTCGGCGACCGGCTGGAGAATGACCGCGCCTTCGGCCAGGCCATCCTGCGCGAGGCCGGCCTGCCCGTCGCCGAGAGCCGCGGCTTCCCGCATCCGCAGGCCGCGCTCGACTGGCTCGCGGCGAATCCCGGGCGGCATGTGCTGAAATTCGACGACTCCCGCCTGCCGACCTTCGTCGGCGACCATCCGGCCGGCGCCGACCTCGCCTTCATGCTGCGCCGCGCGCTCCGCCTTGGCGCCACCGGCGGCGTGCTGCTGCAGGAACGGCTGGATGGCGTCGAGGTCGGAATCGGCGCCTATTTCGACGGGCAGCGCTTCCTCCGCCCCGCCTGCATCGACTTCGAGCACAAGCGCTTCTTCCCCGGCGAGATGGGCGAGATGACCGGCGAGATGGGCACGCTGGCGAGCTACGAGGGCGCCGAGCGGCTGTTCGAGGCGACGCTCGGCCGCATCGCGCCGCATCTCGCCCGCGCCGGCCATGTCGGCTACGTCAACCTGAACCTTATGGTGGATGAGCGCGGGCCGCTGCCGCTGGAATTCACCTGCCGCTTCGGCAACCCGGGCTTCGCCGTGCTGGCGGCGATGCAGCGGGACGGCTGGGGCGATCTGTTCCGCCGCATGGCGGAGGGAGGGTCCGAGGGCTTCGCCACCACGCCCGGCTGGTCGGTCGCCATCGTGCTCACGGTGCCGCCCTTCCCGGCCGTGGACCAGGCGGCCACGCCGGATGACGACGTGCCGCTCTTCTTCCTCCGGGAGCCGGCGGGCGAGGAGCTGCGCCACTATCACCTGGTCGATGCCAGGCGCGATGCGGAGGGGCAGCTCCTCGTCCGCCGCCGCTCCGGCCATGCGATGATCGTCACCGGCACCGGCCCCACCGTGCCCGCGGCGCAGGAGGCCGCCCGCGCCCGCGCCCGCAACCTCGTCGCGCCCGAGCTGCGCTGGCGCGCCGATATCGGCGAGCGCTTCCTCCGCGGCGAGCGGGACAGGCTCGCCGCCCTCGGCTGGCTGGACTGACGCGCCACGGCGGCAAATAACCGGCGCGGCCGGCGTTGAGCCGAGGCTGCGCGGCGCCGCCTGCCGCGCCCCCTGGATGCACCCGCCGCATGCGTAAGCCGTTGCCCGCCCAAGCTCTGCCCTTCGAGGAAGCGATCGAGCAGCCGGAACCGGACGAAGCCGCCAAGGCCGCCGAGCTGCGCCGGCTGATGCAGGACATCCGCGAAACCACGCTGCGCGACTATGGCCATGCCACGCGCAGCCTGCACGCCAAGAGCCATGCCCTCTTCGGGGGCGAGATCGAGGTGCTCGACGGCCTGCCGCCGGAGCTGGCGCAGGGCCTCTTCGCCCGGCCCGGGCGCTACCCGGCGATCCTGCGGCTCTCCACCAACCGCGGCGACATCCTCGACGACGACATCTCCGTCCCGCGCGGCATGGCGCTCAAGGTGATTGGCGCCGAGGGCGAGAGGCTGCCCGGCTCCGAGGGCGAGGCGACGCAGGACTTCGTCATGGTGAACCAGCCCGCCTTCACCGAGCGCGACCTCCGCGTCTTCGTCCGCAACATCACCGTGGTGGACGCCACGACGGAAACCGGCCTCGCCTGGAAGAAGGTGGCGGCGGCCCTGCTCCGGCCCTTCGTCGCCGCCCTCAGGGCGGTCGGCGCCAAGCCCTGGACGCTGACGACGATGGGCGGGCACCCCCTCACCCATCCGCTTGGCGAGACCTTCTACACCCAGGTGCCGTTCCGCTACGGCGACCATGTCGCCAAGCTGTCGCTGGCGCCGGTCTCGCCCGCACTCCTCGCCCTGCGGGACCGCCCGGTCGCGCTGCGCGGCAAGCCGAACGGGCTGCGCGAGGCGGTGATCGAGACCTGCCACGAGCATGCGGCCGAGTGGGAGCTGCGCGTGCAGCTGCGCACCAACCCGCGCAGCATGCCGATCGAGGATGCCTCCGCCGAATGGCCGGAAGCGGAAAGCCCCTACCGCCCGGTCGCCCGGGTCCGCGTGCCGCCGCAGCCGGCCTGGAGCGAGGCGCGGGCGGCCCAGGTGGATGACGGCCTGGCCTTCAGCCCCTGGCACGGGCTTGCCGCGCACCGGCCGTTCGGCTCGGTCAACCGCGCCCGGCGCGAGGCCTATGTCGAGGGGGCACGGTTCCGCGCCCAGCACAACCGCTGCCCCATTGCGGAGCCGCGGTCCCGGCTGGCGCTCTCCGGCCAGCCGGCGCAGGTCTTCGGCCGCGCGCCCAGCCGCGAGGGGCGGCGCCCGCGCACGCCGGATGCGGCCGATTGAGCCGTCCGCGGCTCAAGCCTTCGCCCGCAGCCGCTGGGCGTAGACGTTGATCACCAGCGCCAGCAGCAGGATCAGCCCGCGGATCAGGATCTTCAGGAAGCTGTCGATCCGCACATGGTCGAGCCCGTTGTTCAGCACGCCGAGGACCAGCAGCCCGACCACCGTATTGCCGATGCCGCCCTGCCCGCCGAACAGGCTGGTGCCGCCGACGACGACGGCGGAGATGGCATCGAGCAGGTAGTTGTCGAACTCGTCCTGCTGCGCGCTGCCGAAATGCGCGACGCCGAGCATCCCGGCGATGCCGGAGCAGATCGCGGAGATGATCAGCACCGCGGCCAGCACCAGCTTGACGTTGACGCCGGAATACTCCGCCGCCTCGCGGTTGCCGCCGACCATGTAGATGTAGCGCCCGAAGCGCGTGTAGCTCAGCACGACGTGGCCGAGCGCCAGCACCAGCACGGCCACCACCACGATCCAGGGCACCGGCCCGATCGAGCCCGACCCCAGCAGCTCGATCGGCGCCGGCACGTTGTAGGCGATCTGCCCGCGCACCAGCATGGCGCAGATGCCCGCGCCGATCTGCAGCATGGCCAGCGTCATGATGAAGGAGGGGATGCCGATTACCGTCACCCCTAAGGCCGTCACCGCGCCGAGCGCCAAGCTCCCGAGCAGCGCCAGCAGGATGGCGGCGAAGCCCGGCAGCGGGATGTTGGCGATATTCACGCTCTGGTCCTGCAGCGTGAAGAAGGCCACCATGATGCCGCCCGCATTGGCGACGCTCGCCACGCTGAGGTCGATCTCAGCGCAGAGGATGACGAAGGTCAGCCCCACCGCGATGATCGCGGTCACCGAGACCTGCCGCGCGATGTTCGCCACGTTGTCGAGCGTGGCGAAGGAGGGGCTGGCGATGCTGAACAGCGCCACCAGCACCAGCAGCGTGGCGAAAGGCGCGATGTTGCGGAGCTGCCCGCGGAGCCAGCTCATGCCGCCGCCGCTGCGGGGAAGGACGGCGCTGTCGCTCGTGCTCATGGATGATCCTTCCTAGGCTGCCGCCAGCAGCCGGTCCTTGCTGACGGTCCCGCCGGCGAACTCCTCGCAGACCTCGCCGCGCTTCATGACGAGGATGCGGTCGGCGAGCGAGAGCACCGTCTCCGGCTCGGTCGAGACGACGAGCACGGCAATGCCCTGCTCGCGCAAGCCGCGGACGATCCGCACCACTTCCTCCTTGGCGCCGACATCCATCCCCCGCGTCGGCTCGCTGAGGACGAGGACGCGCGGCAGGTGGGTCAGCCACTTGGCCAGCGCCACCTTTTGCTGGTTGCCGCCCGAGAGCGTGCCGAGCCGGCGCTGCACGGAGGGCGGGCGGATGTCGAGCGACTCCACATGCCGCTGCGCGATCTCCCGCTCCACCGCCGGCTTCACCCAGAGGCGCGAGATGCGGTCGAGAACGCTGATCGAGACATTCTTGTAGACCGGTTCCTGCGCGAAGAGCATGCTGCGGCGGCTTTCCGGGACGAAGGCGATGCCCGCCTTGCGCGCCGCCGCCGTGTTACGCAAGGCGAGCGGCCGCCCGTCGAGCGAGAGCCGCCCGCCCGAGAGCGCCGTCCGCCCAAACAGCGCCCGCGCCAGGTCGAGCTGCCCCGCCCCCATCGAGCCGTAGATACCAAGCACCTCGCCCGCCCGCGCCTCGAGCGAGACCGCGCGGAAGCCCGGGCCGGAGGCCGCCTCGCAGGCCAGCACCACCGGCGCGCCGGGCTTGCTGTCGAGCCGGATCTCGCCCGTATAGCCCGCCTCCAGCTCCTCATGCCCGGCGCCGATCATGCGGGTGATGATCCAGCCTTTGTCGATGGCCGAGACCGGCGCCGTCTCGACCAGCCTGCCGTTGCGGAAGCAGGTGACGCGGTCGCAGATCGCCAACACGTCCTCGAGGAAGTGGGAGATGAAGACGATGCTCCGTCCGCCGTCGCGCACTCGTCGCAGCAGGCCGAACAGCACCTCCACCTCCGGCGGCGAGAGGGCCGAGGTCGGCTCATCAAGGATGACGATGCGCGCGCCGGAGGAGAGCACGCGCGCGATCTCGACCAGCTGCTGCATGCCGAGCGGCAGGCTGCCGATCGGCACGCGCGGGTCGACCGCGATGCCGAGCTCGGCGAGCAACGCCCGCGCCCGCTTCATCATCCCCGGCCAGTCCACCAGGCCGAGCCGGTTCACCGGCTGCACGCCGAGCATGACGTTCTCGGCGACGGAGAGCTCCGGCACCACGCTCAGCTCCTGGTGCACCATGCCGATCCCGGCATCGCGCGCCGAGCGGGCGGAGCGGTGCCGCGCCGGCTGCCCGGCGATGCGCATCTCCCCCTCGAAGCTGGTGTGCACGCCGGCGATGATCTTCATCAGCGTGCTCTTGCCAGCGCCGTTCTCGCCGACGAGGCCATGGATCTCGCCCGCCTCCAGAGTGAAGTCCACGCCGGAGAGGGCGACGACGCCGCCGAAGGACTTGCTGATGCCCCTGAGCTCGAGCAGGGGCGCGCCGCGCTGCATGGCCTAGATCAGGAAATGGCTCTCCATCCAGGCCATGCCCGGGGCATTGGCCTTGGTGACGACAGGCCCGTCGGTGATGACATGCTTCGGGATCTGCCCGGCCCCGGTGCCCGTCTTCTGGCCCGCGACCACCGCGGCGACGCCGGCGACGATCGCCCCGCCATGGATGCGGCAGGAGGGGTTGCGCACCGTCGCATGCATCCGCCCGTCGGAGACGGCAGCCAGGGCCGGCGGCATCGCATCGCACCCGCCGATTAGGATGTTGGTGCGGCCGCGCGACTTCATCACGTTGTAGGCGGCCAGCGCCATGTCGTCGTTGTGGAAATAGGCGGCGTCGATCTTCGGGTACTTGGTCAGCAGCGTGTCCCAGAGCCGCGCCACCTTGGTGACGTCCCAGTCGCCCGGCGTCGTGTCCACCACCTCGATGCCCGGGTGCTTCTTCACCACGGAATCGAAGCCGCGCGCCCGCCCCTGCGCCCCGGTATGGCCGAGCGCGCCCTGCGTCATCGTCATGATGCCCTTGCCGCCGATCGCATCGACCAGCGCCTGGGTGACGGAGGAGCCCATGAACTCGTTGTCGGGGGCGAGGAAGCTGTGGACGTTGATGCTGTCGAGCGGCGCGATCAGCGTGTCCATGTCGATCACCGGGATGCCGGCATCGATCATCCGCTTCACCGGCTGCGCCAGCGTGCCGATGCCGAAGGCCTGGATGGCGACGAAGTCCCACCTCTGGCTCGCCATGTTCTCGACGGCGCTGCGCTGCTTGGTGGCGTTCAGCTCGCCGTCGAACCAGGTGACCTGGACGTTGAAGAGCTTGCCCCACCACTCGGCCGCCTGCTTGCCCTGGGCGCACCAGGTGGCCTGCAGCCCGGCATTGGAGAAGGCGGCCCTGAGCGGCCGCTCGGAGCGCCCGACCTCCCGCGCCATGTCCTGGGCCAGGGCCGGGCTGATGCCGAAGCCGCCGAGGAGGGCGCCGAGCAAGGCCCCGCCCCCTTGCAGCATGCTGCGCCGGTCGCCGGGCAGGTCGAATGCCATCGCGTTTCTCTCCCAAGGCCGCGGCCCTGCGCGGGGCCGTTCATGCCCGGGGATGATCGATGGGCGGCCGTTGCAGCGTCAAGCTGACCGCCTCTCGCACACGCGCGCTTGATGAGGCGCCGGGCTAGCTGTCGATAAGCGCGCGGATGCGCCGACCGAGCTCGAGCAGGGAGAAGGGCTTGGTCAGCAGCTCCATCCCCGGCTCCAGCGGGGCCTCGGCAGCCAGGATGTTGTGCGCATAGCCGGTGACGAAGAGCACCTTCAGCCCCGGCCGCAGCGCCCGCGCCGCATCGACCAGCTGCCGCCCATTCAGCCCCGGCAGGCCGACATCGGTGACGAGCAGGTCGATCCGCGCATCGGCGCGCAGGAAGTCGAGCGCCGCCGTCCCATCCGCCGCCTCCAACGCCACATAGTCGAGATCCTGCAGCGTCTCCAAGATCAGGAGGCGCACCGACGGCTCGTCCTCCACCACCAGCACCGTCTCGCCGCGGCCCGGGCGCGGCGGCCGCAGGCCGCGCTCCTCCGCCTCCGCACGGTCCGACGCGCCGCGATGCCGCGGCAGGTAGAGCCGGAAGATCGTGCCCCGCCCCGCCGCGCTCTCGACCTGCACATGCCCGCTGGACTGCTTGACGAAGCCGTAGAGCATGGAAAGCCCGAGCCCCGTCCCCTGCCCCATGGGCTTGGTGGTGAAGAAGGGTTCGAAGGCGCGTTCTAGCACCTCGGGCGGCATGCCCGTCCCGGTGTCGCCGACGCTGATCGCCACGTAGTCGCCCGGCTCCAGCTCGCCGCCGAGGGCCTGCGCCGCCGACTCGCCTAGCACGAGGTTCCTTGTTCCGATGGTGAGGCGCCCGCCCTCCGGCATCGCATCCCGCGCGTTGATCGCCAGGTTGAGGATCGCGCTCTCGAGCTGGTTCGGGTCGCAGAGCGTCGGCCACAGCTCCGGCGCCAGCCGCAGCTCGAGGGCGATGGCCGGGCCGAGCGTCCGCCGCAGCAGCTCCTCCATCCCCGCGACCAGGCGGCTGGCCTCGATCGGCCGCGGGTCCAGCGGCTGGCGGCGGGCGAAGGCGAGCAGCCGCTGGGTCAGCGCCGCCGCCCGCTGCGCGGAGGTCATCGCCACCTCGGCATAGCGCCCCAGCGCCCCGACCTGCCCCGCCTCGACCCGGCGCTGCAGCGTCGCCAGCGCGCCGATGATGCCGGTCAGCAGGTTGTTGAAGTCATGCGCGATGCCGCCGGTGAGCTGGCCGACCGCCTCCATCTTCTGCGCCTGGCGCAGCTGCTCCTCCAGCGCCTTCTGATGGGTGACGTCGCGCGCATTGCCGAGCACCAGCCGCCCGCCATCCGCCGCCTCGCCCATCGGCACCAGGATCACCTCGGCGATCCGCCGCTCGCCCTCCACGACGAAGGCGACCTCGTAGGTCACGCGCCGCTGCTCCTTCGCGCAGAGGCGGTAGCGACTGGCAGTGGCCTCGGCGGTGGCGGCAGGCAGCACCGTCTCCACCGGCCGGCCGATGACCTCGGCGGCCTTTAGCCCGGTGAAGCGTTCCGCCGTCGGGTTGAAGGCCTCGTAGCGGGCGACGCCGTCGGGCGAGACCCTGATGAGGAAGACGAGGTCCGGCGAGGTTTCGAAATAGGTGCGGAAGCGCATCTCGCTGGCGGCGAGCTGCGCGGTGCGCTCGGCCACGCGCCGCTCCAGCGTCTCGTTCAGCCGGCGCAGCTCCGCCTCGGCATGCTTGGCCGCCGAGATGTCGACGCTGCAGCCGGTATAGCCGAGGAAGCGGCCCTGGTCGTCAAGCCGGGCGACGCCCTCGCCGCGCAGCCAGCGCACCGCGCCATGGCGGTCGATGATGCGGAATTCCCGCCGGTAGGGCTGCCGCGCCTCGAAGGCCTCGCGGAAGGCGGCCTCCTGCCCTGGCCGGTCCTCCGGCAGCAGCACCTCCCACCAGGCATCGCCGAGCAGCGCCGCCGCCGGCCGGCCGAAAATGTAGTCGTGGTGCATGTTGGCGAAGACCAGCTGCCCCGCCTCGTCCGTCATCCAGATCAGCGCCGGCGCGCTGTCCGCCATGTGACGGAAGCGCGCCTCGCTCTCGCGCAGCGACGCCTCGATCTCCGCGCGCTCGATGGCCGAGGCGGCGAATTGCGCGAGCTGCACGACGATCGCCTCGTCCGCCTCGTCGAACTCGCCCTCGAGCTTGTCGGACAGCTCGATGAGGCCGAGATGGCGTCCGCCCTGGCCGAGCAGCGGCGCCGCCAGCCAGCCGCGCATCGGCGGATGCCCGAGAAGGAGCCCCGGAGGGCCGGCTGCGGAGTCGCGCCAGCGCGGATGCGCCTCGAGCTCGGCCTGGGTCATCCGGATCGGCCGGTTCTCCTCGCGGATCCAGGCATGGAGGCCGGCGCCGTCCGGGCCCGCCGCACGGTCCCGCCAGGCCGCGTATTTCCGCGAGAGCGAGACGGCGCTGACCGCCTGCGACCAGTCGCTGCCCCGGTTCAGGCTGGAGGCCGACTGATGCGCTCCGACGATGTCGCGCGCCGCATCGGTGATCGCCTGCAGCGTCGCCTGCAGGCCGGGGGCGCGCATCACCCGGCCGGCCGCCTCGGCCAGCGCCTTCATCTGCGCCTGGATGCGCCCGGGCTCAAGCACCGGCCGGCCTGCCGGGGCGCCGGATGCGACGCGCGGGCTGTCCTCAGCGGCCATGCCGATCGCTATCCCTTCCCTCGCCGTCCCGACTCATGATCCGATCATACCATGAGGATTGCCGTCTTGCTGGCGGCAACCGCGGCGGCAGGTCCTGAGCTCCAGGCCTGCCCGCGGGCGAGACGAGCGGCACCGGAACGAGGCTTCGCGCCGCCGCCGCTGGAGGCCATCCTGCCCTGCCGCTCCCGTGGAGGACCTCAAGGATGATACTGCCCATCGCATGCCTGCGCAGGCTGGCACCAGCCCTCCTCCTCGCCTTTGCCGCCTGCGCCACCGCCCCGCCCGCCTCGGACCCCGAGGCGCTGGCGGAATACCGCGCCGCCAACGACCCGCTGGAGCCCGCCAATCGCCGCGTCTACGAGGCCAATGAGTGGCTGGACCGCAAGCTGGCCCGCCCCGTCGCGGTGGAGTACCGCACCCGCGTCCCGCGCCCGGCGCGGACCGGCATCCGCAACTTTCTGAACAACCTGCGCAGCCCGGTCATCCTCGCCAACGACATGCTGCAGGGCCAGTCCCGCCGCGCCGGCGACACGCTCGGCCGCTTCGTGCTGAACAGCACCCTGGGCGTCGCCGGCATCTTCGACGTGGCGGAGGACTGGTTCGGCGTGTCGCGCCATACCGAGGATTTCGGCCAGACGCTCGCCACCTGGGGCGTCGGCGAGGGCCCCTATCTCGTCCTCCCCGTGCTCGGCCCCAGCAACCCGCGCGACCTGGCCGGCTCCGGCGTCGACGGCGCGGCGGGCATCGCCACGCTGCTCGGCTCCGGCACCGCAGCCAGCGCCTTCCGCTACACTCGCGGCGGCCTCAGCCTGGTCGACACGCGCGAGGCGCTGATCGACCCGATCGACGAGATGCGCCGCAGCTCGCTCGACCCCTATGTGACCTATCGCAGCGCCTATCGGCAGCGGCGCCAGGCCGACATCGAGAACCGCCTCGGCCCGCCGGTGACGAGCAGCACCGGCGCGGTGCTGCCGGCGCCGGCGGAGCGGCGCTAGGGCAACCTCCGATCGGGCGATCCCATCCGACCGGAGCTTGCCCTGGGCCCTGAGCCATGCTCCCGCCCGGCAGCGGTCACGCTCCGGCTAGACCGGGTCGTTGCCCCGCGTCTCCGTCATACCGCGCGCCTCGGAGGCGGGGATGGAGAGGTGCACGACATTCTCCTCGATCCGGGCAATGGCGCCGAAGGGCAGGTAGCGGTGCTGCCCGCCCGAGGCCGGGTCCTCCTTGGTCAGCTTCATCCGGGTTGAATCGAGGGAGTCGATGGTGCCGACATGCTGCCCGTCCGACCCGACGACCTCCATATGCTCGGCGATCTTGGTCATATCGATCATGGCGTCCTCCTGCGGGCCGCGGCATGCGGCCATGCGGGGGAAACGGCCCAGGCCCGGAAAGGATGCACGCTGCCGATTCCGTTGCCGCCACAAACATAAAGATATCCTTATATCTCGCCGCAAACCCCTGGCCAGCCCCGCCGGCCCATGCTACGCGCCCCGCCAGACAGCCCATTACAGGGAACACGCAGATGGCCGACAGCATCGTGAAGGATCTCAGCCTCGCCGATTGGGGCCGGAAGGAGATCGCCATGGCCGAGGACGAGATGCCCGGCCTGATGGCCGTCCGGCGCGAATACGGCCCCGGGCAGCCGCTGAAGGGCGCCCGCATCGCCGGCTGCCTGCACATGACCATCCAGACCGCCGTGCTGATCGAGACGCTGAAGGCCCTCGGCGCCGATGTCCGCTGGTCGTCGTGCAACATCTTCTCGACCCAGGACCACGCCGCGGCCGCCATCGCCGCCGCCGGCACCCCGGTCTTCGCTGTGAAGGGTGAAACCCTGCCGGAATACTGGTCCTACGTGCAGAAGACGCTGGAGTGGGCGGACGGCGGCGAGCCGAACATGCTGCTCGACGACGGCGGCGACATGACGCTGCTCGTCCATTACGGCCTGCGCGCCGAGCAGGGCGACACCGGCTTCCTCGGCAAGCCGACCAATGAGGAGGAGGAGGTCTTCTTCGCCCTCATCCAGAACCTTCTGAAGGCCAAGCCGGGCTGGTTCGCCAAGCTCGCCGCCAGCATCCGCGGCGTCTCCGAGGAGACGACGACGGGCGTCCATCGCCTCTACACGATGGCCAAGGAGGGCAAGCTGCTCTTCCCCGCCATCAACGTGAACGACAGCGTCACCAAGTCGAAATTCGACAACCTCTATGGCTGCCGCGAGAGCTTGGTCGACGGCATCCGCCGCGGCACGGACGTTATGATGTCCGGCAAGATCGCCATGGTCGCGGGCTTCGGCGATGTCGGCAAGGGCTCCGCCGCCTCCCTCCGCAATGCCGGCTGCCGCGTCATGGTCTCCGAGGCCGACCCGATCTGCGCGCTCCAGGCCGCGATGGAGGGCTACGAGGTGGTGACGATGGAGGATGCGGCCCCGCGCGCCGACATCTTTGTCACCGCCACGGGCAATGTCGACGTCATCACTATCGACCACATGCGGGCGATGAAGCACCGCGCCATCGTCTGCAACATCGGCCATTTCGACAGCGAGATCCAGGTCGCGGCGCTGAAGAACCACAAGTGGCACAACGTGAAGCCGCAGGTGGACGAGGTGGAGTTCCCGGACGGCAAGCGCATCATCCTGCTCTCCGAGGGGCGCTTGGTAAATCTCGGCAATGCCACTGGCCATCCGAGCTTCGTCATGTCCGCCAGCTTCACCAACCAGACGCTGGCGCAGATCGAACTCTGGGCGAATCCTGGCAAGTACGAGAAGAAGGTCTACGTCCTGCCGAAGCACCTCGACGAGAAGGTAGCCGCGCTGCATCTCGAGAAGGTCGGCGCCAAGCTGACCAAGCTCAGCGCGCAGCAGGCCGCCTATATCGGCGTGCCGGAGCAGGGGCCCTTCAAGGCCGAGCAGTACCGGTACTGACCTCCCCGGGAAGGCGCTGCGGTCTCCGTGGGGGCCCGGCAGGCGCCTCATGGACCGGGGCGTCGGCCGCCGTCTCGCGGCCAGAGCTTGCCAGACGCGGTGGCGGGGCCATCTCCGCCGCCGCATGATCCTCTCCGGCCTCGCACTCCTCAGCCTCGCCCTGCTGCTCGGCGGCATGGTGTTCTTCGCCGCCGTGGTGGCGCCGCTGGTCTTCACCCGGCTGCCGCCCGAATGGGCGGGCCGCTTCATCCGCCAGCTCTTCCCGCGCTACTATCTCTGGCTGATCGCCACCGCGGGCCTTGCCGCCCTGGCCCTGGCGCCGTCCCGCCCGGCCGATGCGCTGGCCATGGCCCTCCTCGCCGCGCTGACGATCTGGCTCCGCCAGGGGCTGATGCCACGCATCAACCGCCTGTCGGACGCCGCCCAGGCCGGGGACGGGGCGGCGAAGCCCCGCTTCGACCGTGCCCACCGCGCCTCGGTGCTGATGAACTTCGCCCAACTGGCGGTGGCGGTCGTGGTGCTGCTGCGGGGCGTCGGCGCCTCGCCCTGACCGGGCGCGACGTGCGTAAGAATGGATAAATCGTCTAAAATTTTCAACCCAAACTTGTGATATGGTTAACGGTAACGAGAGTGGATCATTTTGGGCTGTCGCGGGAAGGTTTAACGACGCACCGCAGCATGGGCCCAAACGCGATGGCTGTCTTCTGCCTTGAACCTCGTCCGCATGCCCTGACCCATCCGGCCTGGTCCATGAGCTGGCACAGCAAGACATGTTA